>JBNLGI010000216.1:0-35881 GCA_050305975.1 Sedimenticolaceae bacterium
GGTGGAGCGGGGGCGTTCCTTCGATGTCAGCAGCGGCATGGTGATGCTGGGGCTCTGGTCGGTGCCGACCATGCTGGCGGGGGTGCTGCTGATCGGCTTCTTCGCCAACGAGCAGTACTGGCACTGGTTTCCCACCGCCGGTCTCAGCGACCGGGTGGTGATGGATCAGGTCTTCATGCCCCACTGGTCGAACCTCTGGGACCTGGGTCTGCTGTTTCTGCTGGCAACCCTGGGCGCGGCCCTGTTTCTGAGCATGGCGGATATGGATCGCCGCTGGCGCATGGGGTTTATCGGTCTCTGTTGGGCGCTGCTGGGCGGGGTCATGGTCTGGCAGCTGCCTGAGGCGGGACGCTCCCCTGCGCTCTGGCTGCTGGTGCCCGGGGGCTTTGCCCTGCTTGCCGTCTGGCTCGCCAGCAGCGACTATCGATTGCTGCGCCAACTCGGCTTTCTCACCAGCGGGCTGCTGGTCGGCCTGCTGCTCGCGGTCCACTGGATGCAGGGCGAATGGCTGCGGGGTTTTCTGTTCGATCGGATCTGGCATCTGGTGCTGCCGGTGGTCTGCCTCTCCTACGGTGGTTTCGCCGGCCTCGCCAAGCTGACCCGCACCGCGGTGCTGGAGAACCTGATCTCCGACTATGCCCGCACCGCCCGGGCCAAGGGGCTGGCCGAGTCGGCGGTGCTCTGGAAGCATGTCTTTCGCAACAGCCTGCTGCCGCTGATTACCGTTGCGGCGAGCCTGCTGCCGAGCCTGCTGGCCGGCTCGGTGATCGTGGAGAGCATCTTCAGTATCGAGGGCATGGGCAAGCTGGCGGTGGAGGCGGTGCAGACCCGCGACCGGGAACTGGTGCTCTCGATCACCCTCATAGGCGGTCTGCTGACCCTGCTGGGCTATCTGCTGGCCGACTTTCTCTATGCCCTGGCCGATCCCCGGGTGAGTTATGACTGAGCGGCCGCTGAAGCGACAGAGCTACTGGCGCCGCATACTGGGCCAGACCTTCGTGCGCTGGGGCGCGCGGCTGGGGCTGCTCTGGGTCGGCATCCTGGCGCTGGTCGGTGTCTTCGCCCCTTTTCTCGCCAGCAGCTTTCCCTTGTTGCTGAGCCAGGGCGGCGAGCTGTCGAGTCCGGTGCTCGACCATCTGCAGCCGGTGGATGTGCTGTTTCTGCTGGCCTTCCTTGCGCTGCTGGTGCTGATCCCGCTGCGCTTGAGCGTTCCCCGCAAGCTCCTGGCGCTGGCGGGCGTGCTGGCGCTAGGCGCGGTCGTCGCCTACGGCTGGGTCTCGCCGCCCAAGCTGGTGATCTACGAGCAGTACCGCGTGGCCGAGGCCGAGGGGCGCTACGACTGGGTGGTCTACGCTCCAGTGCCCTATTCGCCCAAGGACTATCAGCGCGATCGGGGCGAGACCGGTCTGGAGGCGCCGCTGTCGAACGGCGAGCGCACCCACTGGTTCGGTACCGAGCAGAATGGCGCCGACGTGCTCAGCCGCATGATCCACGCCTCGCGTATCGCCCTGGGTATAGGGTTCGTCGCCACCGGTATCGCCATGGTGCTGGGCATCATCATCGGCGGCCTGATGGGCTACTTTTCCGGTGTGGTCGACATCCTCGGTATGCGCCTGGTGGAGATCTTCGAGGCGGTGCCGACCCTGTTCCTGCTGCTCACCTTCGTCGCCTTCTTCGGCCGCAGCCTCTACATCATGATGGTGATCATCGGCATCACCAGCTGGCCCGGCTACGCCCGCTATGTGCGCGCCGAGTTCCTGCGCCTGCGCAAGCAGGATTTCGTGCAGGCGGCGGAGGCGGCCGGTCTGCCGCTCTCCTCGATCCTGTTCCGCCACATGCTGCCCAACGGCATGGGGCCGGTGCTGGTGGCGGCCAGCTTCGGCGTGGCCGCCGCCATCCTGGCCGAAGCGACGCTGAGCTTTCTTGGCCTGGGTCTGGTCGACGACCCCTCCTGGGGCGAGATGCTGAATCAGGCGGTACAGTCCTCCAGCTTCAACTGGTGGATGGCGGCTTTCCCGGGCGGGGCGATCTTCTTCACCGTCTTCGCCTACAACCTGATCGGCGAGGCGTTGCGCGACGCCATCGATCCCTACCTGAGCAAGTCGGTCTGATGTTGCTGTCGGTGAACAGGCTCCACACCTGGTTCCGTCACCAGGGACGCACCATCAGAGCGGTGGACGATGTCAGTTTCACCATCGACCGCGGCGAGACCTTCTGCCTGGTCGGCGAGTCGGGCAGCGGCAAGTCGATCACCGCCCTGTCGATCATGCGTCTGCTGCCGAGCTCCAATCTGGACCGCCACGACGGCGAGATCCGCTTCCAGGCGGAAGGGGAGGCGCCGGTCGACCTGTCGACCCTCGGCGAGGCGGAGATGCGTCAGGTGCGAGGCGGTCGCATCGCCATGATCTTCCAGGAGCCTATGAGCTCGCTCAATCCGGTCTTCACCATCGGCGAGCAGATCCTTGAGGCGGTGCAGCTTCACTTTCCCGAGCTCGGCGAAGAGGCTGCCTGGGGACGGGTGATGCAGGCCCTGCGCGAGGTGCAGCTGCCCGATCCGGAGACCCGCGTCCACGCCTATCCCCACCAGCTCTCCGGCGGCCAGCGCCAGAGGGTGATGATCGCCATGGCGATGGCCTGCGAACCCGACCTGCTGATCGCCGACGAGCCAACCACAGCGCTCGATGTGACGGTGCAGCGGGAGATCCTGCGCCTGATGAAGGCGCTGCAGCAGCGCACCGGCATGGCGATCCTGTTCATCACCCACGACTTCGGCGTGGTCTCCGAGATCGCCGACCGGGTCGGCGTGATGCAGCGGGGCAAGCTGGTGGAGGTGGGGCTTACGGAACAACTCATCCGCCACCCCGAGCACAGCTACTCCAAAGCCCTGATCGCCGCCCTGCCTGAGAATCTGGCGCGCCATGAACAGCATCTGGAAGTGGTCGAGTCGGAGCCTCTGATACGCCTCAAGCAGTTCCAGATCCACTTCCCTGTGCGCAAGGGGCTGTTCCGCCGGGTGGTGGATCAGGTGCGGGCGGTGGACGGGGTCGACCTGGAGATCCCCCGCGGCCAGATCCTCGCCCTGGTGGGCGAATCGGGCAGCGGCAAGACCACCCTGGGACGCGGCATCCTGCGCCTGACCGAGCCGACCGGCGGCCAGGTCGATTTCGACGACACCGATATCACCCGCCTCGACCGCCGCCAGCTGCGCCGTTTCCGTCGTCACATGCAGATCATCTTTCAGGACCCGGTCTCGTCGCTCAACCCGCGCCTCAGCATCGCCGCTATCATTACCGAGCCGATGAAAGTGCACGGCATCGGCGAGAATCAGGACGAGCGCATCGAGATCGCCCGCGATCTGCTGGCCCAGGTGCAGATGGAGGAGGACGCCCTGTGGCGCTATCCCCACGAGTTCTCCGGCGGCCAGCGCCAGCGCATCGGCATCGCCCGGGCGCTGTCGCTCGATCCCGCCTTCATCGTCTGCGACGAGATCACCAGCGCGCTGGATGTCTCGGTGCAGGCGGAGATTTTGCGCATGCTGCTGCAACTGCGCGCCGAACGGGGCCTCACCCTGCTCTTCATCACCCACAACATCGGCGTGGTGGAGTATGTCAGCGACCGTACCGCAGTGATGTACCAGGGACGCATCGTGGAGCAGGGTCCCACTGCCGACATCATCAACCGGCCGCAGAACAGCTACACCCAGCAGCTGATCGCGGCGGTGCCGAGGGTGCGGCTCTGAATCCACCGCTGCTGGAGATCGAGGACCTGCGGATTCGCCTGGGTGAGGGTGATGCAGCCCCCCTGATCCTCGCTGGCATCGATCTCGCCATCCAAACGGGCGAGACCTTCGCCCTGGTCGGCGAGTCGGGTTGCGGCAAATCGATGACCGCCCTGGCCCTGATGGGGCTGCTGCCGACAGGGATTCAGGTTGCCGGCGGCGCGATCCGTCTACAACAGCGGGAGCTGCTGCGACTTCCCGAGGGCGAACGGCGGCGATTGCGCGGCGGTCGTCTGGCGATGGTGTTTCAGGAGCCGATGAGTTCCCTCAATCCGGTGCTGCAGATAGGGGAGCAGATCGCCGAGTCGGTGCGTCTGCACGACAACCTGCGCGGTGCGGCGGTGGATGAACGGGTGGTCGAGCTGCTGGCGGCGGTGGGTATTCCCGAACCGCTCCGGAGTGTGAGCGCCTATCCCCACCAGCTCTCCGGCGGTATGCGACAGCGGGTGATGATCGCCATGGCGCTGGCCGGGCGTCCCCAGCTGCTCATCGCCGACGAGCCGACCACCGCGCTGGATGTGACCATCCAGGCCCAGGTACTGGGACTGCTCAAGCGTCTGCAGCGCGAAAGCGGTATGGCGATCCTGCTGATCACTCACGACCTGGGGGTGGTGGCCGAGACCGCGGACCGGCTGGCGGTGATGTACGCCGGACAGGTCGTCGAGACAGCGGAGGTTTCCGGTTTCTTCCATGCCCCCGGGCATCCCTACAGTCGAAAACTGTTCGACGCCCTGCCTGAGAGACACCCGTGCGGAACCCGGTTGAGTGTGATCGAAGGGTCGGTGCCGCCGCTGGACCGGCTGCCGACGGGGTGCCGTTTCGCGCCACGCTGCGATGTGGACGAGCCGGATTGTCATCAGAGTATTCCGCCGTGGCAGGGTGGGCGACAGGGCGGTATACGCTGCTTCCATCCGGGCAAAGCCCCTGCCGATAGAATCGAATCGGCACAGAGGGTCGCTGCTCATGCGCTGCCTCCTGCGAGCGATGAGACATCACGCCTGGTCGTGCGAGGACTCAAGGTCCATTTCCCCATTCGCCGGGGAGTGCTGCGGCGGGTGGCAGGCGCGGTCCGCGCCGTCGACGGCATCGATCTCGATCTGGAACCGGGCCGGACCCTGGCGCTGGTCGGGGAGTCGGGCTGTGGCAAGAGCACCACCGGCAAGGCGATCTTGCAGCTGATCCGACCTAGCGAAGGGAGTGTGCGCTATGCCGGTGACGAGTTGACCCGCCTGAGCGATGAGGCCCTGCGCCGACGTCGTGCCGAGTTGCAGATCGTTTTGCAGGATCCGCTCTCTGCCATGAATCCGAGGATGCGGGTGGGGGAGATCGTGTCCGAGGGGATGCGGGCTCAGGGTGTCGACAAGAAGGTGCGTACTCGGCGCGTCGGCGAGCTGTTGCAACAGGTGGGACTGCCCGCCGAGTCTGCGCAGCGTTATCCCCACGAGTTCTCCGGCGGTCAGCGCCAGCGCATCTGCATCGCCCGGGCCCTGGCGGTGGGGCCGCGGTTGATCGTCTGTGATGAGCCCACCAGCGCGCTGGACGTCTCGGTGCAGGCGCAGATTCTCAACCTGTTGCAGTCGCTGCAGTCAGAGCTGGGACTCGCCTACCTCTTCATCAGCCACGACCTCTCGGTGGTGACGCACATGGCCCACGAGGTGGCGGTGATGTACCTGGGGCGTATCGTCGAGCGGGGCCGGGTGGACGAGGTGCTGTCGCATCCCGCCCACCCCTACACCCAGGCGCTGCTGGAGGCGGTGCCGGTAGCTGATCCCCGGCATCGGCGGGAGGTCCTCCGCTTGGCGGGGGAGACGCCCTCTCCGGCCGATCCGCCCCGAGGATGCCACTTCCATCCCCGCTGTCCACAGGCCGACACCGGCTGCAGGGAAGCCTATCCCGAGAGCGTTTCGCTCAGTGACAGCCATCGGGTGCGTTGCTGGCAAGCGGTTGGGCGAGGCGCTGAGGTTTGATTGATAGGTGTTCGGTGCGGCTTGCCGTACCGTGACCGGCCGGGATGCTGGGTGAGACGGGTTCCCACCGAGACTCCGGATCCCAGGTAGAGGGGCTCTGCTCTGCCCCACATCGACACCGCCGGAAGCGCTATTCCAAGATCAGGGTGATCAACGCCTTGGGGCCGTGGATGCCGTAGGCCAGGGTCTGTTCGATATCGGCAGTCTTGGAGGGGCCGGAGATGAGCAGGGCGTTGGTAGGCATGCCGTCGGCCCAGTGCTGGGCCTCGATCAGCTGGGCGAAGTTCTCGAACAGGTGATCCGCCTCGAGCAGGGCGATGTGCAGGGGGGGCACCAGGGAGAGCAGGCGGGGCTCCCGGGCATCCGGCCAGAGCACCAGGCTGCCGCTCTCGGCCAGACCGGCCAGACTGCCGGTGATGGCGAAGTCGATCTCGTGGAAGAGACGCTCCTTCCAGGTCTCGATGGCGCTGTCGTAACGGCTCAGCGCGATTGCCGGGTCGGCGGATTCGGCGAACCGCTGTCCGATAGCACTCTCCCCGATCAGCGCCTGGCGTAAGCCGCGCGCCGGCATCTCCCGGTTGATCCAGTCGATCCACTGGTCCCGAGCCACCCGGTGCACCTCCCCCCGCACCGCCTGCATGCGCAGAGTGAACTCGTCGATGCGGCGCTCCCTGTCCCAGCCGAGGGGCTTGCGGTAGGCCGGCGGGGCGGACAGCACGGGCGGACGGTTGTCGCGCAGGCGCTGGAGGATGTTCTTCCTCGCCTCACTCATGGGAGAAGCCCTCCTTGCGCGCCAGCTCCCGCAGGCTTCGTCTCGCGGGCACCGGGGCGCTCCGGTAGCGTGTCCAGCCATCCAGACGTTTCGGAGTCAGACAGCGCAGACGGGTAGCGACGAAGCAGAAGAGTCGATAGAGGCGGGGATGGCTGTAGAGCAACCGCCAGAGTTTCCACAGGCCGGCCTCGCCGGGCGTGCGCAGGCTGCCTCGGCCGACCAGCGGTGAGGCCGTACGCCGTGCATTGACCGCCTCGGCGCGCAGCCGGTTGATCAGTTTGGGCAGGGGGATCTCCACCGGGCAGACCTGACCGCAGGCGCCGCAGAGGGTGCAGGCCGAGGTCAGACTGCCGACCTGGTCGATGCCCAGGCGCTGGGGTTCGAGGGCGATGCCGATGGGGCCGGGGTAGACGGTGCCGTAGGCGTGGCCGCCCAGTTGCACATAGACCGGACAGTAATTGATGCAGGTACCGCAGCGGATGCAGCGCAGGGTGTCGAGCAGCTCCTCGTCGACGCGGATGCGCGAACGTCCGTTGTCCAATAGCACCAGGTGCACCGCCTGAGGGCCGTCGAGCTCGTCCGTCTGGCGCGGGCGGCTGATCATATTGAAGTAGGTCGTGATCGGCTGGCCGGTAGCCGATTTGGTGAGGATCTCCAGCAGCGGCGGCACGTCGGAGAGCTTCTCGACCACCTTTTCGATTCCGGTGATGGCGATATGCAGTCGTGGCGCGGTGGTGCTGAGGCGGCCGTTGCCCTCGTTCTCCACCAGGCAGAGGGTGCCGCTCTCGGCAACCATGAAGTTGACACCGGAGATGCCGGCGTCGGCTTGGGCGAACTTCTCGCGCAGAATCTGGCGCGCGCTCTGGGTCAGCCGATCGATATCCTCGGTGTAGGGGATCTCCGGATAGTGTTGGTGCAGCAGCTCGGCGACCTCGCGCCGGTTCTTGTGAATTGCCGGGGCCACGATATGGGAGGGCGGCTCCCCGGCCAGCTGGATGATGAATTCGCCCAGATCGCTCTCCACCACCTCGATACCGCGCTGCTCCAGATAGCGATTGAGTCCGGTCTCCTCCGAGACCATCGATTTGCCCTTGACCACGAGGCGGGCCTGGGCTGCCTCGAGCAGACTGTGAATGATGGCGTTGGCCTGCTCCGGGGTTTCCGCCCAGTGCACCCGGATACCGTTGGCGGTCAGTGTGGTTTCCAGCTGCTCCAGTAGCTCCGGCTGCCGGATCAGGGCATTGGCGCGCACCCGTCGCGCCTGCTCGCGCAGGGTCTGCAGCTGATCGTCGTCGGGGAACTGCTCCTCGCGCCGGCTCTGGATGCCACTCAGGGCGGCGCGGAAGTTGCTCCGCAGCTGGTCGTTGTGCAAGGCCTCGTCGATGCGCCGGTAAAAGGCGTCGGTCTGGTTCACGAGGTACGCTCCATCAGGAACTCGGCAATGTGCTGGGTCTTCAGACGGCTTGCCTTTTTCTCCAGGGCGCCGCCGATGTTCATCAGGCAGCCGCAATCCTGGCTCACCACCCGCTGCGCGCCGCTCGCCTGCAGGGTGTCGCATTTGTCGCCGACCATGGCGCCGGAGACATCGGCCTGCTTGACGGCGAAGGTGCCGCCGAAGCCACAGCACTCCGCTTTACGCGCCTGGGTCACCCGTTCCACGTGCTCGAGCTGGGCGACCAGCGACTCGATACGGTCGGCCACCCCCAGCTCCCGGCGCGCCGAGCAGGAGGTGTGTATCGCCACCTTCAGCGGTTCGCCCAGATCGGTCAGGCGTATGCGCAGGTGATCGACCAGGAACTCAGTCAGCTCGAAGGTACGCCCGGCCAGAGCCAGTACCCGGGACTCCTCTGGCTGGCCGGCGAAGAGTTCTGGCCAGTGCTCCCGGATCATGCCGCAGCAGGAGCCGGAGGGGACCACCAGGGGAATCTCGCGGGGAAAACAGGTGAGCAGACTGCGGGCCACCGCCAGTGCCTCTTCCCGATAACCGGAGTTGAAGGCCGGCTGGCCGCAGCAGGTCTGACCGTCGGGGAAGATCACCTCGACCCCCTCGCGCCGGATCAGTTGCATTCCGGCCAACCCCGCCTTGGGGTAGAGCAAGTCCACCAGACAGGTGCCGAAGTAGTAGATGGCGGATGGCTTGGACATGGGGGCTGCTCAGTCGCTCGTCTTTTTGTAGATGGAGGAGTAGAGCTCGGCGTTGCGGGAGAGCTTGGCCTGGCTTTGGAACTCGCGGAATGATTGATAGGCGAAGTCCAGATGGGAACGCGCCTGGTTGCGTGCCGCCTCGGGGTCATGCTCCATGATCGCGGTGACGATGGCGTCGTGTTGGGCGCAGATCGTCTCGATGTACTTCTGTTCTGCATAGAAATGGTCGAGATAGGGCAGGGTCGTATTCTCCAGCACGCCCCTGACCGCACGCATGAAGTGGACCAGCACGACATTGTGCGCGCTCTCGATGATCGCCTGATGGAAGTCGCCGTCGACCAGCATCTTGTCATATCCGCTGGCCGACGAGCGCTGAACCTCGCGCATGCGGTTATAGCGGGTCCAAATGCGCTCGCGATCGGACTCGGTGGCACGGCTGGCGGCATTGAATGCGGCTACGCCCTCGAGTTCCTTACGCACCTCCAGGGTGTCGAATTCGGCGTCCGGCTGATTCTTCAGCAGATCGAGCAGCGGGTCGATGAAGTTGCTCGACAGGGTCTCGGTGACATAGGTCCCGCCGCCCTGGCGAGTGTGCAGCAGACCCTTGCTGGCCAGCTTCTGGATCGCCTCGCGCAGGGAGGGGCGCGAGATCCCCAGGCGCTCCGACAGCTGGCGCTCGGCGGGAAGCCGTTCACCGGGCTTGAGGGTGCCGTCGGCGATCATGCCTTCGAGCTGCTCGGCAATCTTGTCTGAGAGTTTGGAATGCGGCATTTCTATTCCTGTTTATTGGTCTTACCAATTATCCAGTGGAGTCTAGTCTAGCTCACTTTATACATCAAGCAGGATTTTTATCCGGTTGAATGTGCGCCCTTTCAGGCCCAGCGATCTGCAGGTCATCAGTTGGTATGTGGACAGAATCATAGGTAGGTATATTGATATTGCAGCCTATTCATTTTTGTCGTCGCCTGTCAATTTCCACTTGACAGCTTGATATTCCTTGCCAGAATAAACTGGACTTACC
This sequence comes from Sedimenticolaceae bacterium, assembly GCA_050305975.1. GTDB lineage: Bacteria > Pseudomonadota > Gammaproteobacteria > Chromatiales > Chromatiaceae > Thiodiazotropha. The sequence continues at coordinate 9,684 of JBNLGI010000216.1, forward strand.
AATTTACCAATTTAATCGATTGGTTTGTTGCAGAGGTGTACCGCCATCGGTACGAGACATCGCGCTCCACTGGAGGAAATCGAGAATGAAGAAGAGATTGTTGAATTTCATCGCCCTTGCCGCGCTTTCGCTGAGCCTGGCATCGCCCCCCGCCCTGGCTGCCAAGAAGGTCCTGCTGAAAGTGCCGGTCTGGTTCGGTACCCACTTGGTCGGTCTCGGCTCGACCCCGGCCTGGCTGGCCGACCATGTCAACGAAGCCTCCGGCGGCAGCGTGATGCTGAAAATCTACGAGCCGGGCAAGCTGATACCGCCGAAGGAGATGCTGGAGGCGGTCTCCAAAGGTCAGGTCAACGCCGGCTGGACCACGCCGGGCTACAATACCGGGCAGCTGGGCCAGAAAGGCGCCATCTTCTCGGCCATCCCCTTCGGTCCCGACGCGCCGGAGTTCCTCGCCTGGGTCTACTATGGCGACGGTCGTCAGCTGTGGCAGGAGCTCTACGACAAGGCCGGCTACAATGTGCACTCCATTCCCTGTTCCATCATCGCCCCCGAGACCTCGGGCTGGTTCTCCAAGCCGATCGACAAGCCGGAGGATCTGCAGGGGTTGCGCATGCGCTTCTTCGGTCTCGGCGCCCTGGTGATGGAGAAGCTGGGCGTGAGCACCTCCCTGCTGCCTTCCAACGAGATCTTTCCCGCCCTGGAGAAGGGGGCGATCGATGCCACCGAATTCTCCATGCCGGCGATCGACAAGTCCCTCGGCTTCTACAAGATCCTCAAATACAACTACTTCCCCGGTTGGCACCAGCCGGCCACCATGTTCGACCTGATCATCAACAAGGAGACCTGGAACGGCATGGACAAGCAGCAGCAGGCGGTGGTCGAGATGGGTTGCAAGGCGGCCATGCTCGATGGTCTGGCCCAGGGCGAGGCGATCCAGTTTCCGGTCATGAAGGCGAACCTGGAGAAGGGTGTCGAGAACCGCTACTGGTCGGACGAGATGCTGCAGCTGTTCCACCAGAAGTGGGATGAGGTGGTGACGGAGGAGAGCGCCAGGGATCCCGGATTCAAGCGCATCTATGACAATCTGCAGGCCTTCCGCGCTGACTACAAGCTATGGAACCAGTGGGCCTTTCTGCCGCGTCCGGGCACGGCGCGCGTCGCCGAGTAAGCCTGCTGTCACGATCACACCCATAACCCTCAGGGGGGGCTTCGCGGCCCCCTCTGCAGCCGTCAGTCCGATCAGAGGCGTCCGACCATGCCGCATAACAACGAGTCCCTGTACTACCGTATTCCTATTGTCGAGTTCCTCAACGGCATCGTCCGCCGCGTTGCGGAGACTGCCGCCTGGCTCAACGTAGCGCTGATCGGTGTGATTCTGTTGCAGGTGGTCTTGCGCTACGGCTTCAGCATGGGCCTGGTGCCGCTGGAGGAGCTGATGTGGCACCTCTATGCGGTCGCCTTCATGTTCGGCATCGCCTATGCGGTGACCAACGACTCCCATATCCGGGTCGATCTGGTGCACATGGCGCTGTCGAAACCGCTGCAGCATCTGTTCGAGATGCTCGGCATCCTGTTGTTGCTGATGCCTGTGCTCTGGGTGGTGTTCGACCACAGCCTGGGCTGGGCGGTCGAGGCCTATCGGGTCAATGAGTCGTCACAGAACCCGACCGGTCTGCCCTATCGCTGGCTGATCAAGGCCGTGGTGCCGGCCAGCATGGCGCTGATCTTCATCGCCGCCCTGGCGCGACTGATCCAGGAGGCGATGCTGTTGCTGCACCATGCCAAAGAGCCGTCCGACGATACGCCGGGAAGGGTATCGATGCTGCGTCATCTGTTCCAGGTGCAGTATGACGAGGCCGGCGAAAACAGGAGCGTCAAATGATCGCGCTGGAACCGGAAAATTATCTCGTCATCGCGATGTTCGTCGCCTTCATCGCGCTGCTCTTCACCGGCTTTCCGGTGGCCTGGGTGCTGGCCGGGGTGGGGGTCGGTTTCGCCGGTATCGCCTGGTGGACCGACGACATGGGCTTGACCGTCACCGGCCTGGATTACAACACCCTGGGGCTGCTGACCGGTCGCATCTTCAGCATCATGGACAACTGGGTGCTGGTGGCCTTGCCCATGTTCATCTTCATGGGGCTGATGCTGGACAAGTCGGGCGTGGCCGAGCGCATGATGCATTCGATGCAGAAGCTGTTCGGCAGGGTCAAGGGCGGCCTGGCGATCACCGTGACCCTGATCGGCATCATCCTCGCCGCCTCCACCGGCATCATCGGCGCCTCGGTGGTGCTGTTGGGTGTGATGTCGATGCCGGTGATGCTCAAACAGGGTTACCACAGACCGTTGGCGCTCGGTACCGTGGCCGCCTCGGGCTGTCTGGGCATTCTCATTCCGCCGTCGATCATGCTGGTGATCATGGGTGACCAGCTCGGCGTTTCGGTGGGCGATCTGTTCATGGGCGCCGTCTTTCCCGGCATCATTCTCGGTGCGCTCTACATCCTCTATCTCTTCGTCTATGGTCGCCTGAAGCCACAGAACGCACCGCTTGCCGCCGACCATCAAGCCATCGAACTGGCCGATGTGATGCAGGTGATAATCGATATCCTGCCGCCGGCCGCGTTGATTCTGGCCGTGCTGGGATCGGTTTTCGCCGGTATCGCGACGGTGACCGAGGCCTCCGGTATCGGCGCGCTCGGCGCCACGCTGTTGGCGCTCTTCTACCGCAGGCTCGACTTCACGGTGTTCCGGGAGGTGGTGATCAACACCATGAACACCTCGGCCTATATCTTCGCCATCTTCGTCGGCGCCACTATCTTTGCCCTGGTGCTGCGCGAATGCGGCGGTGACGCGCTGATCGAATCGGCGCTTCATGGTCTGGGTTTCGGACCCTACGGACTGATTCTGACCATCCTCGCCATCGTTTTTCTATTGGGCTTCTTCCTCGATTGGATCGAGATCAGTTTGATCATGCTGCCCCTGCTGGGCCCGGTGATCGCCGGGCTCGATCTGGCGGTCGATGGCTATGGCACGGTCGACAGCCCGAATCTGGTCTGGTTCGCGCTGCTGGTGGCGGTGACCCTGCAGACCTCATTTCTGACGCCGCCGGTGGGATTCGCCATCTTCTATCTCAAGGGGGTCTGCCCGGCGGATGTGCGGTTGATCGATATCTACCGGGGCGTGGTGCCGTTCATTCTGCTGCAGCTCATCGGCCTGGCGCTGGTGTTTCTCTTTCCAGCGCTGGCGACCTGGTTGCCGGCCGTGGCTTATGGCAAGTAGTCGAGTCGTGAACCGAAGCAGGATGGTGGCGAATCACTGCGGATGATCCCCTGGTGCAGGCGCTTTTCTGTGCGGCAAGCCGCCCTCCCGTACGTAAGTGGATCTTAGGCTGCGGCTTGCCACACCGTGACTGGGCGGGGTGATCGATGAAGCCCTGCGCCAGCGGAGAGTTCGCTGTGTCTGACAGCGATCCGTCTATCCCGGACGCTCACCTCAGGACATGTGCAGACCCCCGTTGATGGAGAAATCGGAGCCGGTGACATAGCCGCTGTCATCACTGCAGAGAAAGGCCACCGCCTTGCCGATCTCCTCGGGCAGACCGAGCCGGCCGACCGGGATGGTCTTGATGATTTTGTCGAGGACCTCCTGTGGGATCTTGGTCACCATCGGCGTCGCAACATAGCCGGGGGAGAGGGTGTTTACGGTGACCCCCTTGGCGGCCACCTCCTGGGCCAGGGCCTTGGTGAAACCGTGGATGCCGGCCTTGGCGGCGGAGTAGTTGCACTGGCCGAACTGTCCCTTCTGGGCGTTCACCGAGGAGATATTGACGATGCGGCCGAAACCCTTCTCCAGCATCGGATTGATGACCAGCCGGGTCATGTGGAACATGCTGTCGAGATTGGCCGTCATCACCTGGTCCCACTGCTCCCAGGTCATCTTGCGGAAAGTGCCGTCACGGGTGATGCCGGCGTTGTTGATCAGGATGTCGACCGTGCCGCCGGTCTGCTCCTCGACATTCTTGACACAGGCGGCGCAGGACTCGGCGTCCGTGACGTCGCCGTACGCGGTCAGGATCTGATAGCCCTCCTCGGCCTGCTCATCCTGCCAGGCCTTGGCCTTGTCGTGGTTGCCTCCGGCGTTGTAGCCGGCGACGACTTTGACGCCGTTGTCGGCCAGGGCGCGGCAGATGGCGGTGCCGATACCGCCGGTGCCACCTGTCACCAACGCGATCTTCTGGGTCATGGTTACGCTCCTCACTCTCTCTTGTTTTGGTAATCTCAGGTATCCTTGGGTCAACCTGAACTCACGAAACTAAATGGCTGTCCGGACAAAGTCAAAGTACACCCGGCCTGAATCCGGGACGCCAGTCACTAGGATAGTCAGGATTGGGTGAGAAGTTTCCATGGTATTTTGGTTTATTTCGGGCATTCGGTATGCTTTGAGTCATCATGCGCTTGACTATCCAGACCAAACTCTTTTTCAGCCACTTCGCGGCGATCATACTGATTTCAGGCAGTGTGGGAACCTATTTCTATCAGAGCGCCATCGACAATCTCACCCAGGCACTGCGCTCGCGGCTGCAGAACAGCGCCGCTCTGATCAGTCGCGGCTTCAGTGTCGACAATCTGGACCTGATCCGCTCCGTGGAGGATATGAACAAGCCGCTCTACAAGCAGGGGGTGGCTGCGTTACGGGATTTCGTTCAGGCCAACTCCGATATCGCTTTCGTCTATGTCATGCGCAAAGACAACGGCAAACCGGTCTTCGTTCTCGACTCCGATACCGACGATCCCGCGATGCCGGGTGAGGTCTACCGGGAGGAAGTCCCGGCGTTGATGGAAGGGTTCGTTCGGCCCTCTGTCGACAGGAAAATCACCCGCGATCGCTGGGGAAGCTTTCTCTCCGGATACGCACCCCTCGAGGCCGGCAAGGGCAACTATCTGGTGGGTATCGACATGTATGCGGACGAAGTGGAGGCGAAACTCAAACAGATTCGGCTGGCGGGCATGCTCTCGTTTGCCCTGTCGGTGATTCTGGCCATGATTTTCAGCCGCTTTCTGAGTCTCAACTTTACCCGCCGTATCGTCGCGGTGACCGATCGTCTGGCGACTATCGCACCCGATCAATCGGTTGATCATATCGACAATCAGGGTGATGAGTTGACCCAGCTCTCAGATGCCTTTGACCAGATGTCGATTCGGCTGGAGAACAACCGCCGGGAGATCGAGCAGAACGAGGGCGCCCTGCGCAAAGCCCATGACGAGCTGGAACAGCGGGTCAACGAACGCACCGCCGAACTGGTCAAGACCAATCAGCAGTTGCTGGAAGAGATCGCTGAACGTAAACACATGGAGCAGCGGCTGGAGGAGCTTTCGCGTACCGATTACCTGACCGGCATTCTCAACCGCCGGGCGATCACCCGGCTGCTGGAAGAGGCCCAAGCGAATGTCGCCTCGGAGGCGGAGAGCTTCTGCACCATTCTGCTAGACCTGGACCATTTCAAGGATATCAACGATCAGTTCGGACACGCGGTCGGGGATCAGACGCTGCGACACGCGGTCGAGCGTCTGCGCAACGGTATTCGTGACCAGGATCTGCTCGGTCGCTGGGGCGGCGAGGAGTTCATCATCGTTGCGCCGGAAACCACCCTGCAGGAGGCGCAAGGTCTGGCCGAGCGCCTCTGCCGTAATCTCGCCGGCAGCCGGGTTACGACCGACGGAGGCTCGGTCGGGATTACGGGCAGTTTCGGTGTCAGCCGCTATATCCCCGGAGAAGATCTCGATACCTGCCTCAAGCGTACGGACGATGCCCTGTATGCGGCCAAGAGACAGGGACGCAATCGGATCATGGTGCTCTCTCTGGAGTGATTCCCTCTCGCTTCCCCAACGTGTTGCGGACATCGTCGCGATGGCCCAACCGCTGACCGCAGGAGCTTCGACTGTACTCTGAAGGTGATCTCCCTGGCCTCTTACGCCAAGGATGCCCGTGTTGACTTCAATACCGAGCCTTGGGTTTCCGACCCGATACCACCGAGGAGCTGACGCTCAGTCTCAAGGACTGCTCCAGCGAACCCATCGAGATAGACAACATCGTCAAATACGGCTGTGCCCTGGGCGCCTTCGGACTGAGCGTTCCGAAAGAGTCCAGGAGCAGGTCATGGTTGAATTGCGATATGGCATCGAACATAATTCGAATATTGTTCAGTGAGACGAAAACATTGGATCAACAGGAAAAACGCCTCGAACGCGAACAGCATATCCTGACCCGCGCCTGGAATATGGTGGCGGACAGGGGCTTTCTCGCCCTCAAGATCTCGGATCTGGCCAAGGCCGCCTCGGTTTCCGTGGGTACCCTCTATGCCCATTTCGAGAGCAAAGAGGATCTCATCATCGCCATGGCCGTCGATGCCTGGCAGGCCAAGCTGGCTTACATCGAACAGGTCTCTAATCTCGATCTGGATGCGCTCGAGCGGGTGGTGGCCATCCCCATCGCGCTGATGCTTTTCGATCGGGAGAACCCGCCGTTGTTCGAGGCGCAACAGCTTGCGGGCGTGCCGTCGATCTGGCGCAAGGCCTCCGCTCAGCGCCATCAATCGATGCTCAATCTCTGCAGCGGTTTCGAGACCCAGCTGATGCCGTTGGTGGAGGCGGCCTGCGAGGTCGGCGGCTTCGAGCTGACAGAGCAGAGGCAGGCGGGACTGGACGCCATCGAATACAGCCAGATCGCACTGGGGGTGGGTAACGCTTATATGAGCAATATCTTTCTTCCGGAGAGCGAACGGGAGGAGTTGCAGCGTCGTCAACGCGAAAGTATGCCGCGCTTGGTGATGGCCGCCTTCAAGGGTTTCGGACTGCGCCACGCTGATCCGCTCGCGCTCCACCAGCGTCTCACCGGTCTCTGCGAGGCGCTCTCGCCCAGACGCGAATTCCCCGATTGCCGGAGCGGCGACGTCAGCCGCTCCTGATCACATTTCAAAGGAAATCAATCCATGAACGGCCTGTCGAATAGACATTTTCTAACTGTTGGCCTGGTTGCGGCTGTGCTGCTGCCGGCCTTTGCCGCGGTACGTGCGGCGGAGCAGCAGCCCGGTCTTCCGGTTGAGACCGCCAGGGTGATTGCGGACACTCTGGTCAACAGCGTGGAGGCGGTGGGCACCTTGCGCGCCAACGAATCGGTCACCATCCGTCCCGAGATCGACGGACGTATCACCCGGCTCGATTTCACCGAGGGCGGACGGGTCAGGCAGGGCCAACTGCTGGTCGCCCTCGACGACTCGATCTACGCGGCGGAACTGAAGCAGGCCGAGGCCCGGCTCGCCCTTGGGCGCTCCAACTTCAATCGGGCCACCACGCTCAAGAAACAGGGCTACGGCAGCGACCAGGAGCGGGACCAGACCGCCTCCGAACTCCAGGTCAATCAGGCCGAGGTGGCGCTGGCCAAGGCCCGGCTGGAGAAGACCCGCATCATGGCGCCCTTTGACGGCGTGATGGGTCTGCGCGGCGTGAGTCTGGGTGACTACCTCACCACCGGTCAGGACATCGTCACCCTGTTCGATCTGAGTCAGCTCAGGGTCGATTTCCGTCTGCCGGAGGCGACGCTGGCGGAGGTCGCCGTCGGTCAGCGGATCGAGGTGAGCCTGGATGCCTTTCCCGGTAAGACCTTCAGCGGCGAAGTCTATGCCGTCGACCCTCAGATCGACCTCAACGGACGCAGTCTGCTGGTCAGCGCGCGCATTCCGAACGAGAACGGGGAGCTGTTGGCGGGTCAGTTTGCGCGGGTGACGCTGATGCTCTCCCGCAAGGAGCAGGCCCTGTTCGTGCCAGAGGCCGCACTGGTGCCTCAGGGGCGGCAGCAGTTCGTCTACCAGGTGGTCGACGGCAAGGTGGTCTGGAAGCAGGTCAGGATCGGCAAGCGGGTGGGCGCCCGAGTGGAGATTCTCGACGGTCTCCAGGCGGGGGACCAGGTGGTGACCGCAGGTCACCTCAAACTCCATGACGGCATGGGTGTGACACCGATCCCGCCGAAGGAGTCCTGATGGTCATCACCGATACCAGTATCCGTCGTCCCGTGCTGGCGACGGTACTCAATCTGTTGCTGATCCTGGTCGGCGTCATCGCCTACGACCGGCTCACGGTGCGCGAGTATCCGAACATCGATCTGCCGGTGGTGACGGTGGAGACCCAGTATCCGGGGGCCAGCGCCAGCATCATGGAGAGTCAGGTCACCAGTATCCTGGAGGACTCCCTGGCCGGTATCGAGGGTATCGATTTCATGACCTCGATCAGCCGCTCCGAGGTGAGTCAGATCACCATCACCTTCAAGCTCGATCGCGACGCCGACAACGCGGCCAACGACGTGCGCGACCGGGTCGGCCGGGTGCGCGGAAAACTGCCCGACGACGTGGAGGAGCCGGTGGTGGCCAAAGTGGAGGCGGACGCCCATCCGATCATCTGGCTGGCCATGTCGAGCGACCGCCACGACAAACTGGAGATCTCGGAGGTGGCCGACCAGGTGGTGCGCGACCGTCTGCAGACCATCAACGGGGTGGCCAGTGTGCGCATCTTCGGCGAACGCCGATACGCCATGCGCATCTGGCTCGATCCGGTGCGGCTGGCGGCCTACAACCTTACCACCCAGGATGTGGAGAGCGCCCTGCGCGGGCAGAATCTGGAGGTGCCTTCGGGCCGTATCGAGAGCGGCGACCGAGAATTCACGGTCCTGGCGGAGACCGACCTGAAGACGCCGCAGGAGTTTCGCGACATCGTTCTGCGCGACATCGACGGCTACCTGGTGCGTCTCGGCGATGTGGCGCGGGTGGCGCTGGGGCCGGAGGACGAACGGGTGATCACCCGCTTCAAGGGGGAGAACGCGGTCGCTCTCGGCGTGATCAAGCAGTCGGTGGCCAATCCGTTGGAGATCTCCCAGGACATCCGCGATCTGCTGCCAGGCCTGATCAAGACCCTGCCCGAGGGTATGAACATCGAGTTCGCCTACGACTCGTCGGTCTTTATCGAACGCTCCATCAAGGGTGTATTTCAGACCATCTTCGAGGCGGTGGTGCTGGTCATCCTGGTGATCTTTCTGTTCCTGCGTTCGGTCAGAGCGACCCTGATTCCGATGGTGACCATCCCGGTCTCCCTGATCGGCGTCTTCGCCATGATGTATTTCTTCGGGTACTCCATCAACGTGCTGACCCTGCTGGCGATGGTGCTGGCGGTGGGGCTGGTGGTGGACGACGCCATCGTGGTGCTGGAGAACATCCACCGCTATGTGGAGAAGGGGCTGCATCCGATGAAAGCGGCCCTCAAGGGCAGCAGCGAGATCGCCTTCGCGGTCATCGCCATGACCCTGACCCTGGTGGCGGTGTTCGCCCCCATCGCCTTCTCCATCGGGCGTACCGGCAAGCTCTTCACCGAGTTCGCCCTGACCCTGGCCGGGGCGGTGCTGGTCTCCGGTTTTACCGCCCTGACCCTCTCCACCATGATGTCCTCCAGGCTGCTGCGGCATGAACAGCGGCACAACGGGTTCTACAACCTGGGTGAGCGGGTATTGAACGGGCTGATCGCCGGCTATCGCCGGCTGCTTGGCGGGATGCTGAAAGTGCGCTGGATCATTCTGTTGCTGATGATCGGCTTGGGAGTGGGCAGCTACCTCCTGTTCAACGGCCTGAAATCGGAGCTGGCGCCGATCGAGGATCGCAGCGTGTTCCTGACCTGGGGCAAGGCGCCTCAAGGTTCCACCATCGACTACACCAACAAGTACTCGCGGCAGGTTGAGGCGATCACCGGCAGCGTGCCGGAGGTGAAGTCCACCTTCACCGTGGTCGGTTTTCCGGTGGTGACCGAGACCCTTTCGTTCAATATCCTCAAATTCTGGGAGGAGCGCGAACGTCCGGCCAAGGCGATCACCAGCGAGTTGACGCCGAAGATCTACGGCGGCGTCACCGGCCTCATGGGGGTGGCGATCAATCCGCCCTCCCTGGGGCAGAGTCCGATCAACAAGACTCTGGAGGTGGTGATCCAGACCACCGGCGGCTATCAGGAGCTCGATGCTCTGGTGCAGCAGGTGATGGCACGCGCCCGTGAAAACAAGGCGCTGGTGTTTCTCGACAGCGACCTGAAACTGAACAAGCCCGAGCTCAAGGTCAGCGTCGACCGCGACAAGGCGGCCGCCACCGATGTCGCCATCGATACCCTCGGCCGCACCCTGGAGACGATGCTCGGTGGACGCAAGGTGACCCGCTTCAAACGAGGCTCCGAACAGTACGAGGTGATGGTGCAGGTGGAGGACGACGGGCGCCGCGAGCCGAGCGACCTCAACAACATCTACGTGCGCGGTCGCGGCGGCGAGATGATCCAGCTCTCCAACCTGGTGTCGCTGGAGGAGCGGGTGGCGCCCAAGGAGCTGAACCACTTCGACAAACTGCGGGCGGTGGTGATCTCCGCCAATCTGGCGCCCGGCTACAGCCTGGGCGAGGCGCTCGGCTTCATGGAGCAGCAGGTGGACGAGGTCTCCGACGGCAAGGTGCAGCTGCAGTACAAGGGTGAGTCGCGGGAGTTCAAGGAGAGCGGCAGCACCATGCTGTTCGCCTTCGTGCTGGCGCTCGGCTTCATCTACCTGGTGCTGTCGGCCCAGTTCGAGAGCTTCGTCGATCCCCTGATCATCCTGGTCAGCGTACCGCTGGCCATCGGCGGCGCCTTGCTGGCTCTGCAGCTGACGGGCGGGACGCTGAATATCTACAGCCAGATCGGCATGATCACCCTGGTGGGCCTGATCACCAAGCACGGTATCCTCATTGTCGAGTTCGCCAATCAGATTCAGCGCCGGGGCGAGGCCGACAAGCTGGGGGCGGTGATCGAAGCGGCCTCCTTGCGCCTGCGACCGATCCTGATGACCACCGCGGCCATGGTGCTGGGTGCGATTCCGCTGGCCCTGGCCGCGGGCGCGGGTGCCGAGGGTCGCCAGCAGATCGGTTGGGTCATCGTCGGCGGCATGAGCATCGGTACCCTGTTCACGCTGTTCGTGGTGCCGGTGGTCTACAGCTGGATCGCCCGCACCCACCGGCCGGACGCCGAGGAGCTGGAGGAGGGTTAATCTACCAATTCACTGGAAGAACGTAGGGTGCGGCTTGCCGCACCGAGGCGATTCCAATAGCGTCAGCGCACGGTGTGGCAAGCCGCACCCTAGAGGCCAAAGCGGCACGCTCATTCATGCTTGGGATAATCTCTGGTAGCGCGATGCCAGTGGCGAATGGCGCATCACCATCGGAGTGCCGAATTGATCATGGACCGGCAGATGAGCTGTTCCGGTACGCCCATCATAATATGGTCGGATGAAATATTGATGAGCTGTGCCACGGAGGCATGTTTCTGCATTGCGGAGTCTGCGATCAGGTCTCACAATAGTTCAGTCCGTGGTTGTGAACCGAGGAGTTTCGAAGCGTGTCGATCGATTGGCAGAAGACTTACGCCGCCGTCTGGCGCTCCCGCAAGGCCTACCTGCGGCCGATCACCCACATTGACCCGATCGGTTTCGATCAACTGGTCGGCATCGATGCACAGAAAACGGCCCTGGTGCGCAACACGCAGCGTTTTCTGCAGGGGGAGGGCGCCAACAACGCGTTGCTCTGGGGCAGCCGGGGTACCGGTAAGTCCTCTCTCATCAAGGCCCTCCTCAATCAGTATAAAGACCAGGGGTTGCGTCTGATTCAGGTCGACCGCAACGATCTGGTCGAACTGCCGGAGATCGTCGACGAGATTCGTGAACTGCCCCTTCGCTTCATCATCTTCTGCGACGATCTCACGTTCGAGAGCGGGGAGGCCTCCTACCGTGCGCTCAAGAGCGTGCTCGACGGTTCCATCGAATCGCCTCCCGACAATGTACTGATCTACGCCACTTCGAACCGGCGCCACCTGTTGCCGGAGACGATGACGGAGAACCAGGAGCCGCGGTTGGTGGGCGACGATCTGCATCTGGGGGACACCATCGAAGAGAAGCTGGCCCTGTCGGACCGTTTCGGTCTCTGGCTCTCTTTCTATCCCGTCAACTGGCAAGTCTACCTGGCCATCGTCGACAGCTACTTCAGAGACTATCGGGGTGACCGGGAGGCCCTGCATGAGGCGGCCAAACATTTCGCCATGGCGCGCGGCGGCACCAAGAGCGGTCGCGCCGCGTTACAGTTCTACCGGGCATTTTTCGAATCGCATGAGCGATGATTAAGTAAACGCGCTCACTAACATCGAATTGACAGCGTAAAGCCTGGTGCGGGCTTATTCCGTCTCCTGCTGTCGGAATGCCGACCTATCAGGAAGAGAAAACCATTTTTAGCCTTTGGGAGAACTTCAGTCAGTCTCTTGTAGAAGACGCGCTGTTGCAGAAGCCTGCTGTCTGGGTATTTTTCAGGCTGCTGCTGATCTCATATCCAGGCGGAAATCCGACGCCACGAGTCATTCTTTCAGAGTCGAGCCGATTCCATGCTGTTGTTGAATCGACACGGATCATCTGAGCCTTTTGTAGGGAGTGGTTGAGGTTATCGGTAGAGCATCCCGGTAGCGGAAAGTTTCAATGCATTACTCATAGTGATGTGAATGCAGTGGCGAACCTCGGTATTGCTTTCAGATAAGACGATCGTTATTAGATTAATTATTCTTAAGAAATAATTTCAAGTGGTTACAAAGAGTAGATAGGGATGTTGAATCCGCCAAGTCCTGAAGGCGTACTATTTGTTTGCATTTTTTTGTTTTGCGTACTGCTAGGCATATAGCATCAAATGTGTGACCGGTCATGGCTTTCAAGTGCCTTGATTGAAGAGCTCAGGAATTTTGTGCCTAAATTCACAAACGATATCTTCTCAAGTCGTCAACATCTCACCGTGCCTGGCAGGCGTTGATGTGGCGATGTTTGATAGCGCTGTCAATTGTCTCCCGAACACATGCTGAACAGGTTCGTGATTCTGGTGGCCTCTTCGCTTTACGTGAAAGAGCGCCAGTCTGTCCAAATATGGAGATGAGTGATTGAACAATGAATTATCGAAGCAAAAAAATGGCGAGTATGGTGCTGGGAGCTTGCATGCTCGCAGCGGCCTTTGAGGTGAACGCGTACTCTTCGTACGCCAGCGATATCAACAGTACATGCGGTGATATGGGCTATGACCTCACATCGGCTTATCAATCTGACAGCTGTTCGTCTTGTCATGGAGACAGTCAGGCGAAAGCTGCATACAGTAACGGGAATTACGAATATTTCTGTCCGGCACCTGCGCAAACAATCTGTACCGATACCGATGGTGACGGATATTTCGTCGAAGGTGATGCTTGCGGCACCCTTGCCGACTTCAACGACAACAGTTCTGCGGCCTATCCGGGTGCCGCGGAAAATTGCAGTGATGGTATCGATAATGACGGCAATGGTCTGGTCGATGCCGCGGATCCCAACGCGGTGGGTTGCGAGGTTGCCTGCACCGACATGGATACAGACGGTTACGCCATCGAGGGCGGTTCTTGCGGTCCGATAGACTGTGACGACAATAATGCATCGGTCAATCCGGGTGCGGTCGAAGTCTGCAGTGATGCCGTCGATAACAACTGTAACGGCCTCACTGATACGGCTGACATGAACGCTGTGGATTGTCCGCTCGACTGTACCGACAACGACGGTGACGGTTACAGTATCGAGGGCGGAAGCTGCGGTGCCATGGATTGCGACGACAATAATGCCGAGGTCAATCCAGGAGCGCTTGAGGCTTGTGGCGATGGCGTCGACAACAACTGTAACGGACAGATCGACAGCGTCGATGCAGTCTGCCAGAGTAACGACAGTGGCGACGATCAGTGCGAAGAGCCTTGGTGGCGATCCAAGAACAAGCGCAGCCACGAGCACAAGAAAGGCTGCGTCATCTCCGATAGTGGCGACACGTCAGAATCTGACGACGACGGCGAATCGTCCGATACTGAAGATGACGAAAGAGACTATGATCGCACAAGGGACGATCATGACGATGAACACCGCAGGTGGTTCAGATCGCTCAGATAAGCAGTGACTGAGAGATCACGACCATAACCAGAGCCTGTGGCTTTGAACCGAAGGGGGGCGATGCCCCCCTTTCTCGTCAGCTGGCGGAACAGACCGAATTAGTGGCCTTGGCCCGCGCCAGTCCGGTGGAGATGCACCTGCAGGGGATGGGGGAGCCGGAGCAGGCGTTCTTGGAGACAAAGGGTGAGTCTGGTCTCATGCCACCGCATCAAGGTGCAGCGGTCAAAACTCCACCCCCTGTTCCGCCTTCAATCCGCTGTCGTAAGCGTGTTTCAGCTTGCGCATCTCGGTGACGGTGTCGGCAACCTCGATCACCTCCGGCGGGGCTTCCCGTCCGGTCAGGATGAGATGCATCCAGCTTGGTTTCTCCCGACGGATGAAGTCGGCGATCTCGTCACCGCCGAGCCAGCCGTAGCTGCAACAGTAGTTGATCTCGTCGAGCACCACCAGGTCGTACTCTTGGCTGCGAATCTTCTCCTGGCAGAAGGCCCAGATTTCACGGCTGGTCTTTCGATCCTGTTCCGGGTTATTGGTATCCCAGGTGAAACCGTCGCCCAGGGCATGCCACTCGATGTTGTCGAAACGGGCCGCTGCCTGCTGCTCCCCGGTTTTCCACTGGCCTTTGATGAACTGCACCACCAGTACCTGCATACCCCAGCCCGCGGCGCGGAAAGCAACCCCGAAGGCGCTAGAGGATTTACCCTTGCCTTCGCCGGTATGCACCAGGGTGATGCCTTTGCGCTTCTCCCGCGATTTCATCGGCCGGCCTCGTGGGGCGTGTAAAACCCCTTTCTATGTGATTTAAACATTGATAATATTAATGCGAATCGTTATCGTTAAGATTAATTTGTTTCCAATAACCGTGTACTCAACTCTAGGGAGAATTTACTGTGTCAATCCAACGTCTGTTTGTCCACCTCACGCTCCTGATCTCCCTCATATTTCCCCTGGTGGCATCGGCTGGCGGTGAGGTCAATCTCTACTCGGCCCGCAAGGAGAACTTGATCAAACCGCTGCTCGACCGCTTTACCGAGGAGACCGGCATCACCGTCAATCTGGTCACCGGCAAGGCCGATGCCCTGTTGCAGCGACTGCAGAGCGAGGGTCGCAACACCCCGGCGGATCTTCTGATCACCACCGATGCCGGCCGCCTGCACCGGGCCAAGGAGGCGGGAGTGACTCAGGCCGTCGAGTCGGCCGAGCTGACCAAACATGTGCCTTCGAGCTTTCGCGATCCGGAGGGCCACTGGTTTGGCCTCTCCCTGCGTGCCCGGCCGATTCTCTACGTGAAGGAGCGGGTCGATCCGGCAACGCTCAGCAGTTATGAAGCCCTGGCCGATCCCGAGTGGCGGGGGCGTATCTGTATCCGCTCCTCGAACAACATCTATAATCAGTCCCTGGTGGCTTCGATGATCGCCGCCGACGGTCTGCAGGCGACCGAACAGTGGGCCGAAGGATTGGTGAAAAACTTCGCGCGTCCGCCCAAGGGGGGGGATCGCGACCAGATCAAGGCTGCCGCCGCCGGTGTCTGTGATATCGCGATCGCCAATACCTACTACCTGGCCGGTATGCTCACCTCCAAGGATACCGCGCAACGTGAGGCTGCCGGCATGCTGGCGGTCTTCTGGCCGAATCAGAGCGGCCGGGGCGCCCATGTCAACGTGAGCGGCGCCAGCGTGACCCGGGCGGCCAAGAACCGTGACAACGCCATCAGGCTGCTGGAGTTTCTGCTCGGCGAGGAGGCCCAGTCCTGGTATGCGGAGACCAACGGGGAGTATCCGGTGCGCAGTGACCTGCCCCCCAGCGAACTCCTCAGCTCATGGGGGAGCTTCAAGATGGATACCCTCAACCTCGCCAAGTTGGGCGAGTTCAATCCCGAGGCCGTTCGTCTGATGGACCGGGCCGGCTGGAAGTAGGTGAGATGCTGTCCATGATGGGAATAACTGCCATCGATGAACGAGTGGTTTGAACGCGTCATGCAGTCGCTGGAGCGGCCGATGACCGGTATGTTGGGTAGCTCACGCTTCAGTCTTTGGGGCGGTGGGGTGCTGCTGGTCGCTCTGCTGTTGTCGATTCCGGTGCTGGTGGTGATCGGCTATCTCTTCGAGCCCGCCGGCGAGGTCTGGCGCCATCTGGCGCAGACGGTTCTGCAGGACTATGTGGTCAACTCGCTGCTGCTGATGGTCGGGGTGGCCATCGGGGTGCTGGCGCTCGGAGTCAGCACCGCCTGGCTGACCAGCATGTGCCAGTTCCCGGGTCGTGCCCTGTTCGAGTGGGCGCTGCTGCTGCCGATGGCTATCCCCGCCTACATCATCGCCTACACCTATACCGGGCTGTTCGATTTCGCCGGCCCGGTGCAGTCGGCCCTGCGCAGCTGGACCGGCTGGGGTTATGGCGACTACTGGTTCCCGGAGATCCGTTCCCTGGAGGGGGCGGCTTTGATGCTGTCGCTGGTGCTCTATCCCTATGTCTATCTGCTGGCGCGGGCCGCCTTTCTCAGTCAGTCGATCTGCGTACTGGATGTCAGTCGCACGCTCGGAAACGGTCCCTGGCGTACCTTTTTCTCGGTCGCCTTGCCGATGGCGCGACCCGCCATCGTGGCGGGTCTCTCCCTGGCCCTGATGGAGACCCTGGCCGACTACGGAACGGTGCAGTACTTCGGCGTCTCCACCTTCACCACTGGTATCTTCCGCACCTGGTTCGGGCTCAACAACGCAGCGGCTGCAGCACAACTTTCGGCCATATTGCTGCTGGCGGTGTTCGTGCTGATTCTGCTCGAGAGGGGCTCCCGCAGGCAGGCCCGGTATCACCACACCACACAGCGGCACCAGGCGCTGAACCGATTCCGCCTCGACTGGCGTCAGGCCAGCCTGGCTCTGCTGATCTGTAGCGGCGCGCTGTTGTTCGGTTTCCTGCTGCCGGCGGGGCAACTGCTGTGGTGGGCCCTGACCACGGCGGAGGAGAGCCTGGACAGCCGTTTTCTCACGCTAATCGGGCACAGCCTGCTGCTCGCCGGCGGCGCCTCGCTTCTGGCCCTGCTGCTGGCCCTGTTTCTCGGCTATGGCAAGCGCCTGCACGGCAGCTGGCCGGTAACCCTGGCGGTAAGAGTGGCCGGTATGGGATACGCCATACCGGGCACGGTGATCGCGGTGGGGGTGGTGATCCCGTTCGCCGCCTTCGACAATGCATTGGACCAGTGGATGCGCGACCATCTCGGCTGGTCTACCGGGCTGCTCCTGAGCGGGACCCTGGCGGCTCTGCTGTTCGCCTATCTGGTGCGTTTTCTCGCCGTCTCCCTGCAGACCGTGGAGGCCGGTCTGGGCAAGATCAGGCCGACCCTGGACGAGGTGGCCCGTTCGCTGGGAACAGGCTCGGGTGAGATTGTGCGCCGGGTGCATATCCCGATGCTGAAAGGGAGCCTGATGACCGCCTTGCTGCTGGTCTTCGTCGATGTGCTCAAAGAGCTGCCAGCGACGCTGATTCTACGCCCGTTCAACTACAATACCCTTGCCGTCAGGGCCTACGAGCTGGCATCCGACGAACGTCTCGCCGACGCCTCTTATGCGTCGCTTGCCATCGTCATGGTCGGTATCCTGCCGGTGATTCTGCTCAGCCGTTCGATTACCAGGTCACGCCATGCCGCAGCAGCTTAAAGTCATCAATGCCAGCGTCAGCTATGGCGCCCGGCCGGTCGTGCAGGGTGTCAGCTTCGAACTGGTCAGAGGCGAGATCGGATGCCTGCTCGGCCCCAGTGGCTGTGGCAAGACCAGTCTGTTACGAGCCATCGCCGGTTTCGAGCCGCTCTCGGAAGGGGAGATCCTGCTGCACGATCGTTCGGTCTCCAGACCCGGTTCGACCCTGGCGCCGGAGAAACGCCGGGTCGGTATGGTGTTTCAGGATTTTGCCCTCTATCCCCATTTGACGGTGGCGCAGAACGTGGCTTTCGGTCTGCGCGGGCTGAATGGACGGCAACAGCGCTCGCGCGTCGACGAACTGCTCGAACTGGTGGGGCTTGGCGGGTTACAGAAACAGTATCCGCATCAGCTTTCGGGCGGTCAGCAGCAGCGGGTGGCACTGATTCGGGCGATGGCGCCGCGTCCCGACATCCTGTTGCTGGACGAGCCGTTTTCAGGACTCGACATCGAATTGCGGGAACAGTTGGCGCGCCAGGTGCGCACCATTCTCAAGCGGGAGGAGGTGACCGCCCTGCTGGTGACCCATGATCAACTGGAGGCCTTCGCCCTGGCGGATGTCATTGGCGTGCTGGGCGGGGGGCGTCTGCGGCAATGGGACAGCGGTTACGATCTCTACCACAGACCCGGCGATCGCTTCGTGGCCGATTTCATCGGTCAGGGCGCGATGGTGCCCGGCCGTGTCACTGCCGACGGCTGTGTCGAGACCGCCATCGGTTGCCTGCGCGGATTGTTCGTGCAGGAGGTGGCGGCGGGAGAGCGGGTCGAGCTCCTGCTGCGACCGGATGACGTGATCCACGACGATAGCAGCAGCTTTCGGCTGGAGGTGGTCGACAAGGTGTTTCAGGGAGCGGAGTATCTCTACACGCTGCGCCTGCACGACGACAGCGAGATCCTCTGCCTGGTGCAGAGTCACCACGATCATGCCATCGGTGAGGAGATCGGCGTGCGCCTGCAGGTGGAACATCCGGTGGCGTTCCCACTGCAGGCCGGGGAGGGAACTTGAGGGTCCCATGACCTGGAACCCTCAAGATCGGACGCCAAGATCGAGACGATCAGAGGCCTGGACGGTCGAGCTCTAGGGCTCGAAGAAGACCACGCTCATGCCGCCGTTCAGCGTCATTTGCGAGACAAAGGCCGAGGTGTGCAGATTAGTATTGCTCTCGGTCTCGTACCAGACGAAGTCGTCGAAGAAGACCCCTCCGGTCTTGCCGCTGGTGGCGCCTTCGTAGCCGATGCGAACCAACAGGTCGGACGAGTTGACGGTCTCGGTCAGCGCAATCAGCTCGATGATGCCACTGAACAGGTCATCGATAGTGTTGGTCGGGTCGTTCTCCCAGCAGAAATTGAAGATGTAACCGAAGCTGTCGCCCGGTCCCATTGTCAGGTCGGCATTTTCGTCGACAAAGTGGAAGATCACTTCGCCCTGATCCCAGGTCGGGATCTGTGAGGGGGGCGAAAGCCCGGCACTGCTGAAACTGTCGCAGCTGAGGGTGACGTTACCCAGGTTCTCCAGATCGTACTCCATCAGATCAAAGCTGTTGAGGGCCGTGATGTTGGCCATTTCGAGCAGAAACTCGAGCACGCCGTAGGCCATGGCCGAGGCCTGTTCCGCCACCACTGCGGAGGTGTCCATCAGCTCATCGAACTGCTGCCAGGTGTAACAACCGAGGGGGGTGCCGTTGTCGGTGATCTCGACGCCGGGGATGCCACTGCAGAGAGTGACGTCTACCGTGATGAAGCCCAACCCCCCACTCTGGGCGAGTTGGACGCTGCCCGAGATCGGGGCGTCAGTGGTGGTGTCGAAAACGAGTTGAGTCAGGATATTGATGCGAAAGTCGCCGAAAAGCGTTTCCGGGGTGCTTTCGTCGTAGACATCGACATGGGTGGTGGTGTCGATGCTGGCCAATTCACAGATCTCGGTGAGCGGATCGCAGGAGAAGCTGCCTTCGAGGGACTGGGGATCGATGCGTAAATAGTGGGTCGAACCACCCTCAAAGAGGGTTACGCTGACACCTGTCGGCCAGCTGTCGAGCGGCTCATCGACGCCGGAGATGCGAAAGGCGTAGGCAGGCAGCAGGGAGTAGGTGCCGCCCCCGCTGGATGCGTCGTCGCCGCCTCCGCCACCGCTGCCGATCAGGGAGATGATGCCGGCCATCGCCACGGCCAGAAACAGTATGGGTCTAAACAGATAGTGGGTTGTCATCTTTAGTATGCTCATGTTTTACCTCCGGCGCGGCTGTTCTTGTCAGCGACCTGTAGGCGGCCAATGTCCCCAGACCCACGAATACAAGGTCCAAAGGATCAAAGGTGCCTGACAGGAAATAGTCTTGGGTCACCGACAGCAGCGCATTGCTCTCGATATCGGATGGCAGGGTGTGTTGGAGCAGGACGGCGACTGCGTCGAGTTGACCCAGTTCAAAGAGTGATTCGATCCCGCCCCAGAACAGACAGAGCGCGATGACCTGCTTTCGTGATTGCGGCTGTAATACCAAGGCCGACAGCAGAATGAAGGCGTAAACATGTAGCAGTGAGGGCATGACACCGCACAGCCAACAGTACGGATGCTCACCTGGCCAAGTGGGAAGAGGTATCAGGCGAAAGAGTGTGACAGTTGCCGGTTCGCGGGTCAGAAGATACAAAAGTAACCCCGCCAACAACGCCAACAGCGCTCTCCCCAGCAACTGATAATGAGGTTCGTGTCGCCTCATGCTGCTGCTCCATTCGAGCATTCCCTGCCGGGAAGGGGAGTCGTACCTTCCTATTAATACAGTTTAGTTCCGAAGGACTGGCATGAGATTAATTGCTGCGGATATTTGATTCAGATCAGGAAAGCGTTCTGTTTTCGAGGACAGCGAGAGTGAACTCGCCGAGTCTGGCGAGCGATATCGGGGAGTCGGTGTGATTTCGCGCGGCGAACCTTGCCAGCCGCACTGAATGGGGATAGGTCAGGGTGAATAACCCGGCGGCGGGTTGGCCGGGTTACTCACATAAAGGTTTCAGCAGTTGAACAGACGGTCGATGGCGTCCAGACCGTCCTGAACCACGGCTTCCAGATCCTGTGGATCGTCTTCGTGCTCGTAGGCGAGCATCGAGTAGGCGGCCAGGGATTTGAGGCCAATGGCGATTTTTTCCACGTCGGGCAAATTGAGCTCGACTCCTTCTCTCAATGTGCACTCTTCACTCATTACAGACACCTCGGAGGTTACAGCCAACAGCTGAGGCGATAGTTATTGAGGTCGGCCTGGGTGTCAAAAAAATGCAAGCTTCCGTTGATGTAAATCAATGTAAGCGGGTCTATAAGGTCTGCTCCGTGACGTCGACATAGAGCTTGAGGCGTTGTCCTGGCTGCAGATATTTGCCATTCAGGGCGTTCCAGCGTTTCAGGTCGGCGACCGAGACCTTGAACCGTTGCGCAATGCGCGAGAGCGAGTCGCCGCGGCGGACCCGGTAGTGGAGCGAACTCTGGGTGCCGGCGGGTTGCAGGTCGAGGGGCGAGATCTCGGCGGTGACGGTCTGATCGGTCCAGATCACCAGCCTCTGGCCGGCCTTGAGCGGGTCGCCAGGCGCCATGCCGTTCCACTTTGCCAGCTTCTTATAGCTTACGTTGTAGTTTCTGGCGATCTTCCACAGGCTGTCGCCCGCTTTGACCACGTAGAGCTGCTTGTTGCCCTTGCGCTGGCGGTTCTGAATGCTCGCCTTGCGCTGTTCGGCGCTGTAGACGTATTGATCGAAGGACTGGCTGGAGATGGGGATCAGCAGGTGTTTGCCGGCGCGGATATTGTTGCCGTGCAGTTTGTTCACCTGGCGCAACAGCTTTACCGTGGTCTTATGCTGGCGGGCGATGGCGCCGAGGTTGTCGCCGGGTTTGATCTTGTAGCGCTTCCAGGTCAGCCGCTCTTCCTGGGGCATCTTCTCCAGCGCTTCGACGAAGCGGTCGGCCTTGTCGATCGGCAGGTTGAGCCGATGGGGACCTTCGGGGTCGGTGGCCCAGCGATTGAAACCGGAGTTGAGCAGATAGAGATCCTGGATCGGCAGATCGGCCATCTTCGCGGCAAGGGCGAGATCGAGCTGACTGCCGATGTCCACGGTGGTGAAGTAGGGCTCGTCCGGCAGACTCAGGAGTGCGATCTCATGCTCTTCGGGGTTGCGAAAGACCTCTGACAGCGCGAGCAGGCGGGGTACATAGGCACTGGTCTCGTCGGGCAGGTCGAGGGACCAGAAGTCGGTGGCTCTGCCCTTCTTCTGATTGCGGCGAATGGCGTTGCGTACGGTTCCGGCCCCCGAGTTGTAGGCCGCCAGGGCCAGTTCCCAGTCGCCGTCGAACTGTTTGCTCAGGGACTGCAGGTAGTCCAGTGCGGCGCGGGTCGAGGAGACCACGTCGCGCCGTCCGTCATACCACCAGTTCTGCTTGAGTCCGAAATGGCGTCCGGTGGAGGGGATGAACTGCCACATGCCGGCGGCCCGTCCCGGGGAGTAGGCGAAGGGCTGAAAGGCGCTCTCGACCGCAGGCAGCAGGGCGATTTCACTCGGCATGCCGCGCTGGTCGATCTCTTCCAGAATAAAGTGGAGGTAGGGCTCGGCCCGCTCCTGGATACGTTGGATATAGCCGGGGTGGGAGCTGTACCAGTTCAGCTCCTGGAGGACGCGGTTGTCTTCGGAGTAGCTCAGCCTGAAGCCGCTCACCATGCGGCCGATCAGGTCGGGTTCCGGTTCGGGCAGGGTATCGACCACCTCCTGCAGCTGTTCCGCCAACTCGGGCATCTGTTCTGCGATCAGCTGTTCGGACGCCTCACTGGGCTGGGTCGACACCGCTTGAGCCACTTCCGGGGCCAGTGGTTCCGAGTTCGAAGTCGTGTCTCCCTCCCCGCTGGGCAGTGTCTGACAGGCGGTGAGCAGACAAGCAACAAATAAGTTCATGGTCAGCGGGGCGAATCTTGAGTAAGGCATGATGCTTTGGGCTTCGGTTGGCGATTGACTGCAAATCGGAGGAAAATAGTATCAGAGCCAAGTATCATTTCCATCTCGCTGTCTCCTTATTTGACTATGGCCCTGAATCTTTGTGATCTCGTTCCACGGCCCTCTGGGGCATTTGCCAATCGTATCGGCAGCACCTGAAAAAGTCTTTAATTATGAGTACAAACAAGGACTTCAAACTGGGAAACTGCCTGCAAAATCAGGTCGAGGCATGGTTCGGCAGCCGTCTGGGTCAGAGTTTGCTGGTAGAGGAGCAGGACTGTCTTCAGACCAAGGCGGCGGCCCTGTTCGGCTATCATGTGGTGCAGGTCGGTGCGCCAAGCCGGGAGTTCGAACTGCTCAAGCAGTGTCCAGCCCGCAACCGGGTCATCCTGCATGACGTCACCAGCCAGCCCGGTATCGATATCAGGGCCGATCCCCGTTTCCTCCCGCTCGCCAGCGACAGTATCGATGGCGTCATTCTCCCGCACACCCTAGACTTCTCGCCCGATCCCCATCAGCTGGTGCGTGAGGTGGAGCGGGTGCTGATCCCGGAAGGCAAGGTGCTGTTGAGCGGCTTCAATCCCTGGAGTCAGTGGGGAATCGGCCGTCTCTTCCGGCGGCGTTCAGGCAGCATGCCCTGGTGCAGCCATTTCTTCACCCCCAAGCGGGTGCAGGACTGGTTCTCCCTTTTGGGTTTCGATCTGGAAGAGGTGGTCTATCTCCATTATCGTCCGCCCATGCACAATCAACTGGTGATGCAGAAGCTGGCTTTCATGGAGCGCCTCGGCCAGCGTGTCTGGCCGATGCTGGGTGGTGTCTACGTGATGCAGGCGGTGAAGCGGACCGCCACCATGACGCCGATCCGCATAAACCGCTGGCGTATGAAAAAGCGGGTATTGCCTGCCGCCGCCGAACCGACCGTCCGAAGAAGCAGGATCAATGACGCAATCCGTTGAGATTTACAGTGATGGCGCCTGTAAAGGCAATCCGGGGCCTGGTGGATGGGGGGTCTTGCTGCGCTATGGCAAGCATGAAAAGCAGCTCTATGGAGGGGAGTCGGAGACCACCAACAACCGGATGGAACTGACTGCCGTGATCCAGGGACTGCAGGGACTCAAACGTCCGAGCAAGGTGTGTGTGATCACCGATTCCCAGTATGTGAAAAACGGCATCACCCAGTGGATCCACAATTGGAAGCGCAACGGCTGGAAGACCTCCGGCAAGCAGCCGGTGAAGAACGCCGACCTGTGGCGGCAGCTCGACAAGGAGGTGGCCAGGCATCAAGTGGAGTGGCGCTGGGTGAAGGGTCACTCGGGACATCCTGAGAACGAGCTGGCCGATCAGCTGGCCAACCGTGGCATTGAGGAGCTAACGCGATGAGCCGACAGATCGTGCTCGACACCGAAACCACCGGCCTGGAACCGGAGCAGGGACACCGCATCATCGAGATCGGCTGTGTGGAGATGGTCGATCGTCGGCTCACCGGCAACAACTTTCACCAGTATCTGCAGCCCGACCGGGAGATCGATGCCGGCGCCATCGAGGTGCACGGCATCACCAACGAGTTTCTCGCCGACAAGCCCCATTTCGCCGACGTGGCGGCCGATTTCATGGACTATGTCCGGGGCGCCGAACTGATCATTCACAACGCCCCCTTCGACGTCGGTTTTCTCAATCACGAACTGCGCCGCATGGGTGAACCCTCGACGCTGGACGATCTCTGCGCGGTGACCGACACCCTGGTGATGGCGAAGAAGATGCATCCCGGGCAGCGGAACAGTCTCGATGCGTTGTGCAAACGCTATGACATCGACAACTCCCATCGGGAGCTGCACGGTGCCTTGCTCGATGCCGAGATCCTGGCTGACGTCTATCTGATGATGACCGGAGGGCAGGCGGCGCTGATGCTCGATGCGGCCGCAGCGGAAGAGGGCGGCAAATCGAGTGCGGACGGTATCCGCCGTCTGCCGGCCGGCAGGCCGCCGTTACGGGTCGTCAGAGCCAGCGGATCGGAGCTCGAGGCGCATGAGAAGCTGCTCGAACGCATGGGCGAGGCCTGCCTCTGGTCCGGCGCTGCGCAGCACGAAGACTAGTTTCAAAGCTGCAGCGATCCGCGCCTTACAGCCCAGCCGACGGAGAGGTAGGGTGCAGCCTGTCGCACCGTAAACCATCCTCGATCAACGGCATTGTCTGGATTCGGGGTTGATGCGGCTGGAGTGCACACGCCCGCTGCAGCGGACGACAGGTTCTTCGGGGATGGTAAAAGTCAGACCCGGGACTGGTTGGAACGGATGCTGTCGGTGCCCTGTACGATATCGTAGAGCCTTGGCAGATCGAGCAGCTGCACGTGCTTGCGCTCCACCTGCAGGAGACCTTCGTCCTGAAAACGCGTGAACAGGCGGCTCACCGTCTCCACGGCCAGGCCGAGGTAGTTGCCGATTTCGTGCCGCGACATACTCAGGAAGAAGTCGCTGGGCGAAAAACCCCGCTGTTTGAAACGTTCGGAGAAGCTCAGCAGGAAAGTGGCCAGCCGCTCCTCGGCGCTCTTCTTGCCGAGCAGGGTGAGCATCTCCGTCTCCTGGCCGATCTCCCGGCTCAACAGACGGTACATCTGATGCTGAAGGCTCGGCATCAGGCTGCTGAGGCTCTCCAGCTGGCTGAAAGGGACCTCGCAGACGGCGGTGGTCTCCAGGGCGACGGCGGAACAGTTGTGGTTGTCGTCCTGAATGGCGTCGAGCCCGATCAGTTCACCCGGTAGGTGGAAGCCCAGGACCTGCTCACCGCCATCCTCGTTGGGGGTGTAAGTCTTGACCGACCCGCTGGTGATCACGCGCAGGCTGTGGAACTTGTCGCCACCGCGATAGAGGTGGTCGCCACGATGGTAGGGGCGGCCGCGCTTGATGATGCTATCCAATCGCTCGACGTCTTCCGGGGTCAGTCCCATTGGAAGGCAGAGTGTGGATAGGCTGCAGTTCTTGCAGGCAACCTTGATGTTTTCGAACGAGACCACTTTTCGGTTAGTCAAGGATTAGCTCCAGCATAAAGACCCAGTTTGCCAGGGGCTGACAGCCTATCTTGCTGAAAAACATGACAGGGATCAAGTCATTTAAAGTCTTTCCTTGTCCTGTCGCTTTGAGGGGCAAAAAAAAGCCGGCCCCGAGGGGCCGGCTTCTGTCTCAACGCCAGTGGGCTTATTGAGCGGGTGCGGCCGGAGCTGCCGGTGCAGCGGGTGCGGCGGGATAGCCGTAGCCGTAAGGGGCACCGTAGGGGGCGCCATAGGGCGCGCCGTAACCATAGGGGCCGTAACCATAGGGGCCGCGATAGTAGTAGTCGCGCCAGTAGTTGTTGCCACGGCCGTAGCCGGAACCGCGGGCGTTACCGCTCATGCCGAAGCTGAAGTCGCCGGAGCCGTCGCCCCAGCCGTCTCCCAACCAGTCATCACCCCAGCCACGGTTACCGTAGCCGGGGCCGCCCCACCAAGCGGATGCGGAGGTGGAGACAGCCACCAGGGCTGCGATA
>JBNLGI010000217.1:0-2638 GCA_050305975.1 Sedimenticolaceae bacterium
CGCCCTCGCAGGCGGCGTCGATCTGGGGCTGGATGTCCTCCACGGTCCAGGCGAAGGAGGTGAACAGGCAGAGGCCGGAGGAGTCGAACACCGCGGTGGCGTCCTGGAACGCCTTGACCAGTTCCGCCTTGCCGTCGGTCTCGTGGGGATCGGTCTTGACCGGGATGCCCAGCACCTCGGAGGCCACCGTGTAGGAGCGCAGGTGACAGGCGCCACGGTTGGAGGTGGCGTAGGTCAGTCCCATGCCCTGGATACCCCGCGGGTCGTAAGCCGGGAACTCCTGCTTTTTCACCGTCATGGAGAGTTCGGGGTGGCCGTACTTCTCGCACAGACGGGCTGAACCCAGACCGATCTCGGGGCCGAAACCGCGTCCCTCGGCGGTCATGTGGGCAAGCTCCACCAGCGCCTTGGCGGAGCCGAAGGGCGCCTCCATGCCGAGCTGTTCCTTGCTGAGCACGCCCATCGTGTAGAGCTCCATCACCGCGCCGACGGTGGCGCCGAAGGAGATCGGGTCCATGCCGTCCTCGTTGCAGATCATGTTGGTCACGGTCAGGGCATCGAGATCGTCGACCCCGTTCTCGGCGCCGAGGGACCAGGCGTTCTCGTACTCCAGTCCACCGGTGGCGCCCCAGTACTTGGGATTGTTCTCCACGCTCCAGTGGTTCTTGTCGACCTGCGAGATACGTCCGCAGGCGATGGTGCAGCCGAAGCAGGCGGCATTGGTGACCAGATTGGTTTTGCCGTCGCTCGCGCGCTTCTCGTGCATCGCCTCGCCGGAGATCTTGCTGGCACCCTCGAACTGCACGTCCTGCGAGTTGCGCGTGGGCAGGGCCCCGATCTCGTTGATGACGTTCATCAGCACCTGGGTGCCGTAGGTGGGCAGCCCCTGGCCGGTTACCGCGTTGTCCGCCAGGATCTGTTTCTTCTCCCGGGTGACCTGCATGAAAGCGTTGAAATCCTTGATGTTGCCCACCCCTTTCGTGCCGCGCACCGCGAGCGCCTTGAGGTTCTTGGCGCCCATTACCGTGCCCACGCCGGAGCGGCCGGCCGCCCGGTGCAGGTCGTTGACGATACAGGCGTAGAGCACGCCGTTCTCGCCGGCGCGGCCGATGGAGGAGACGCGGATCTGCGGGTCCTGGTGGGAGTGTCTGATGATCTCCTCGGTGTCCCAGGTGGTTTTGCCCCAGAGGTGGGAGGCGTCCCGCAATTCGGCCGTATCGTCCTGGATCCACAGGTAGACGGGTTTTTCGGATCGCCCCTCGCAGATGATCATGTCCCAGCCGGCCATCTTGAGCTCGGCGCCGATGTAGCCGCCCGAGTTGGAGCAGGCGATGGCGCCGGTCAGCGGCCCTTTGGTGATGACCGAGTAGCGGCCGCCGGTGGAGGCCATGGTGCCGGTCAGGGGGCCGGTGGTGAAGATGAGTTTGTTGTCGGGGGAGAGCGGATCCACTTTCGGGTCCACCTCCTCGACGAAGTATTTGGTGGCCAGGCCGCGCTGGCCGAGGTATTCCTGGGCCCACTCCATATTGAGGGGTTCCACTTTGCAGGTTCCGCTGCTGAGATCGACTCGCAGCACTCTTTTTGCCCATGACATGTGCGCTTCCTCCTCTCAGGCGTTGGCTTGCGGCTGGGTATCGGTCTTCTCCGCCCAGCTCCGCATTTTGTCGAGTCCGGTCCAGTCCGCGTCCACGAAGGTGATCGCGGCGGTGGGGCAGGCGGTCGCGCAGGCGGGGTCGCCGCCGCACAGGTCGCATTTCTGCACCTTGCCGGTGTCGTGCACGTAATTGATCGTGCCGAAGGGACAGGCGATGGTGCAGACCTTGCAGCCGACGCAGACATTGTCGGAGACGATCTTGGCGCCGGTGGCGGCATCCAGGCTGATCGCATCCACGGGGCAGGCATGCATGCACCAGGCTTCTGCGCACTGGGTACAGGTGTAGGGGACCTTGCGTCCGGCGCTTTCGAAGTTGATGACCTTGATGCGTGATTTCGCGATATTGAAAACCTGATAGTTTTCATACGAGCACGCCATCTCGCACTGCAGGCATCCCGTACACTTGCCTGGATCGATGAGTAGGGCTTGTTGCATGAATCAGCTCCTTCGGAAGAGTTTCTGGTTGTTGTGCAGACTCAAACTTGTTTGAAATCCGCCCTTTGGGTATCCCCCTCGGGACGGGTGTTAAGTGCGGCCGGCCATACCGCGGAGGTCATGGCGATACAGCGATGAACACCGACCTGGTTCAAACCGTGACCCGTACAGATGCAGTTTATATGCCATGAGACGATATGTGCGCGCTTTGGCCGTCAAACCAGAGGCATTCCCGCTACTGAGTCGCTGCCATCGGGCCCGTACCCGCAACAGGCCTCTGCCAGGTGGGCCAAATTTGCACAACTGTTCCATATTCTGAGCACTTCGATTCGATACGGATCATCGTTAATCCCGGCGCTGTCGAGCGGATTGTCCTGCGTTTGGACGGATAGCTGATGTCGGGCCGCGAATGGGCTGACGGAGGGATTACGCGAGGGGTGTCGGTGTTTGCAAGTATGCCCAGGGCGGGGTTGTTCGAGGATGGGCGGCCGGCAGGTCGCGGCTCATGAGGAAGACAGGGGGAGGTTGCGGTGTTCCCGTCCCCCCCCC
>JBNLGI010000218.1:0-34133 GCA_050305975.1 Sedimenticolaceae bacterium
GCGCACCCTGAACGAATCCTTCGTCATCCTCGACGAGGCGCAGAACACCACGCCGGAGCAGATGAAGATGTTCCTCACCCGCATCGGCTTCGGCTCCACCGCCGTGATCACCGGCGACATCACCCAGGTCGACCTGCCGCGCGGCCAGCTCTCCGGCCTGCGCCAGGCGAGCGAGGTGCTGGCCCATGTAGAGGGGATCAGCTTCACCTTCTTCAATGCCCGTGACGTGGTGCGCCATCCGGTGGTGCAGCGGGTGGTGCGTGCCTATGACGACTATGACCGGCAGAAGTGAGACGGCCGGTATGAGCGGACTGGCACTGGAGATACAGCGGGCGGTCGAACAGGATGAAGGACTGCCCGAAGAGGCGCAGCTGCGTACCTGGGCGGAGGCCGTACTGGCACCCGGGAGCGAGCCGGTGGAACTGGTGCTCCGGCTGGTGGACGAGGCGGAGAGCCGCGAGCTCAACCGCACCTATCGGGGCAAGGACAGCCCGACCAACGTGCTCTCCTTCCCCTTCGAAGCCCCCGCCGAGGTGCCGTTGCCGCTACTCGGCGACCTGGTGATCTGCGCACCGGTGGTGGCGCGCGAGGCGCGCGAACAGGGCAAGGCCCTGGAGGCCCACTGGGCGCACATGGTGATTCACGGTCTGCTGCACCTGTTGGGGTATGATCATCAGACCGACGAAGAGGCGCAGTCGATGGAGTCGCGGGAGCGCGACCTCATGCAACGTCTGCATTTTCCCGACCCCTATCCTGATGAGGACCGATGAACAGCGAAGATCGATCGACCAGCGGTTCCTCCCGAAATTGGCTGGAGCGCATCAGCCGGCTTTTCGGGAGCGAACCGCAAGACAAGCAAGAACTTTATGAACTCCTGAAGGAGGCCAGCGAGAGGGAACTGCTGGATGACGATGCCCTCAGCATGATGGAGGGGGCCATGCTGGTCTCCGAGCGGCGCGCGCGGGATGTGATGACGCCGCGTTCCAAGCTGGAGGTGGTCAAGCAGGACGCCAATCTGGACGAGGTGCTGGGGGTGGCCATCAGTTCCGCCCACTCGCGGCTGCCGGTGATCGGCAAAACGGTCGACGAAGTGCTGGGTATCCTTTTGCCGAAAGATCTCCTAAGCTGTTTTCGCAAGGAGGCTCCGGTGTCGTTCAATCTGCGCGAGATGATGCGGGAAGCGCTGTTTGTCCCCGAGTCGATGCGGCTCAATCAACTGCTCAAGAATCTCAAGCTCAGTCGCAATCATATGGCGATCGTGGTCGACGAGTACGGTTCCACGGCCGGGCTGGTGACGCTGGAGGATTTGCTGGAGCAGATCGTCGGCGACATCGAGGATGAACACGATACACCCGAGGAGGATGCGTAACCGGAAACCTCCGCCTGAGCGACATACGATAAACGCGACACATTCAGTTGCCGTGTCAATAACAAGCGCCAAGGAGGAGCCATGATCGCCGTCGAGTGGAACAAGAAATTCGAGGTAGGGCATGAGCGGATCGATTTCGAGCACAAGATCTTTCTCAATCTGATCCGAGACGCCTCGTTGCTGCCGGAGCGAGAGGTCAGCCGGAAACGGATTCTGATGCATCTGAACGAAGTGAAACAGTACGCGGAGTTTCACTTCACCAGTGAAGAGAACATCATGTTCGATGTGGACTATCCCGACATCGAGCAGCACAAGAGAGAGCACGAGATGTTGCTGGCGCTGCTCGACAAGCGGGTCCATCAATACCGCTCCGAGGAGGTCGATCTGGAGGAGGTGGTGGCCTTTCTCTTTGAGTGGTTCGCGCTGCACACCACCCAGGTGGATACCCGGCTGGCGCAGTACATCACCCAGGGCTGAGCGGTCGAAGTCCGGACCAGGATGTGGAATGTGCTGGCGGCGAATGATGGGGCTTGAGTGGAGTGATGCATACTTAAGCGGCTGTTGGTGGGGCAGGGCCCCACCCTGCCGCTCCATTCAGGGTGTAGGGTGGGGCCCTGCCCCACCAATAGCCGTTGAATATGGCGCACAGAGGGGTATCTGTGTACTTATGGAAGTGCCATTTGGGCCTGAGTGCCGCCCAGTAGCGTGAAGGCGCGCTCACCGGGATAAACGTTTTGTGGTTGGTAACAGGCTTGCCTGGGAAGTAGGACAGATTCGAACATGGCCCGATTGATGCGCTATCCACGCCTGCTGGCGATCCTGGCGGGGGCACTCACCACGCTGGCCTTTGCTCCGTTCCATCTCTGGCCCCTGGCCCTGTTCGGACCCGCGCTGCTGTTCCAGCTCTGGAGCGGGGAGGAGGGCCCCAGTTTCGCCAGTGGTTTCAGCTACGGACTCGGCTTCATGGGCAGCGGCGTCTCCTGGCTCTACGTCAGCATCGCCCAGTTCGGTGATCTGGGCTGGTTGTTCCCCCTCGTCATTACGTTCGGCTTCATTGCGCTGATGGCCCTGTTCTATGGCCTGCTCGGCTGGCTCGCCGGACGTTTCCGGAGTTCCCGCGCGGTGGCGCTGGGTCTGTTGCTGCCGGCCCTGTGGACGCTGGTCGAGTGGTTGCGCGGCTGGTTTCTCACCGGTTTCCCCTGGCTGCAGCTCGGCTACTCCCAGATCGACGCTCCGCTGGCCGGCTATGCCACGGTGTTCGGGGTGCTGGGGGTCAGCTGGATGGTCGCCCTCTCCGCGGGATTGCTGCTGTTGCTGGCGGCCAGGGGGGCGGCGCGCTGGGTTTCGCTGTCGGCGCTGCTGCTGATATGGGGTGGCGGTCTGGCGCTCTCCCAGGCGACCTGGACCCGTCCTCTCGGCGATCCCCTGCAGGTGGCCCTGGTGCAGGGCAATATCCCGCAGGCGGTGAAGTGGGCGCCGGAGCAGTTGACGCCGAGCCTGGTGCTCTATGCGCAGCAGAGCAAGCCCCATTTCGGCAAGGATCTGATCGTCTGGCCGGAGACGGCGGTCTCGGCCTTTCAGTTTCAGGTCGACGAGGCCTTCCTGCAACCGCTGGAGGCGGAATTGAAACGCCAGGGCGGCCATCTGGTGTATGGCGTGGTGCAGATGGACGAGAACCGGGAGCGCTACTACAACGCCATGGTGGCCCTGGGCAATCCGCAGCGGGACAGCTACCACAAGCGTCATCTGGTGCCGTTTACCGAGTATTTGCCGTTGAAGTCGCTGCTCTGGCCCCTGGTGGATCTGTTTACCATACCCATGTCGGACTTCGACGCAGGCAGAGACGCCCAGCCACTGATGCAGGTCGGCCCGTACCAGGCCGGCATGTCGATCTGTTACGAGGACGCCTTCGGCAGTGAGATGATCCAGGCGCTGCCACAGGCCGCCTACCTGATCAATGCCAGCAACGACGCCTGGTTCGGCCGGTCCCTGGCGCCCTACCAACATCTGCAGATCGCGCGCATGCGGGCACTGGAGACCGGACGCTATCTGCTGCGGGCGACCAATACCGGCATCTCCGCCATCATCGGCCCCCGCGGCGAGGTGGTGAAACGTGCGCCGCTGCTGGAACTCGCGGTGCTGAGCGGACAGATTCAACCCATGCAGGGGACGACCCCCTATGCCCGGCTTGGCAACCTGCCCCTGCTGGCGCTGCTACTGCTGGTGCTGATCCTCGCCTTTCCCTGCGGTCACGCCCGCTTCCGTGGCCGCTGCGGGGTCGACGGATAGGGTGAGCGACTGCAGCGCTTCGCGGCGCACCCTCTCCTCTTCGTCTTCGTATCGGATCACTTCCTGCAACTGATGGATCTGCTCCTGTCGGTCGCTCCAGTCAGGATCGGAATCCAGCGTGCCCGGTTCCGGAGAGGGGGCGGAACAGCCTCCGAGCAACAACACGCCGGCAATCTGTGAGCGCAGGCGCAACGCGGTGATGCTCGGCATCCTCAGGGGTGGTTGTAAAGCTGTTCGAAGCGGCCGGGTGAAAAACCGTTCATACGCTGGTTACCCACCAGGATGATCGGTACCCCGGAGCCTTTCAGTCGCGCGTAGTCCCGACGCCCTTTGGCCGAGGTCTCGACATTGTACTCTTGGTAAGGGATCTGGTTGCGCTTGAAGTAACCCTTGGCCTGGCGACAGATGCCGCACCAGTCGGTGGTGTAGATGACCACCTGGCGAGAGTCGCTCAGGCCCCTGTCGTGGGACTGGACCTCAGGGCGATCGATGGTGTTGATCTGCAGTTCGAGCCTGGTCGGGGCGCTCTCCGGCGGCGGGCGGTCACCGAAATGAGTCCGGCCCTGGTCATCTTTCCAGGTGTAGACCTCTGCCTGGCAGAGCGGGCTCGAGACGATAACCAGCAGACAGCAGAGGGCTTTGATATTCATGACTCGGTATCCTGGCAAGGGATTCGCTGCAAGTTTAACCGGTCTGCCCTGCGCAGGGGAGTCGAGGCGGTCTCACTCCCGACCATGCAGGGTGGGGCGCAGGATCACGGCAGTGAAGCCGAATCGAGGACAGTCGATTTTGCTTTGCGGCAAACCACCGTTGGTGTATAAATCGCGCACTCTGCGGTTCACTCATAAACACGCTTGAACAATCTGACCTCCTCCGCCGGTCCCGGTGACAGCGATCTCTTCGACATCGTGGCGGATGCCATCGAGGCCAGGGGTTATATCGTCCTCCCCGCGGCGCTGCCGCCGGCGCTCAACGACGCCCTCTATTGTCATCTCAAAACGCTCGACAGCGACGCTTTCGCGCCGGCACGAATCGGCCGCGAACAGGATGAGATGCGCAATCCCTTCGTGCGCAATGACCGCATATGCTGGCTGACCCCGGACGCGCCGGCGGTGAGCGACTATCTGACATGGGCTGAAAGGTTGCGACTGGCGCTCAACCGGCGGTTGTATCTGGGACTGTTCGATTACGAGTGCCACTTCGCCCACTACCCGCCGGGAGCCTTTTACAAAAAGCATCTGGACGCCTTTCAGGGCGCGCGAAACCGGGTGCTGACCACGGTCTACTATCTGAATCCCAACTGGCAACCCGGCGACGGAGGGCAGTTGCTGCTGTATGCGCCGGAGAGCGGCGAACTGATCGAGACCGTGCAGCCGGGCTATGGCTGGATGGTGATCTTCCTCAGCGAACGATTTCCCCACGAAGTGGTGCCGGCCCAGCGCGAGCGTTACAGTATTGCGGGCTGGTACCGGATCAACAACAGTCTGCAGGGTCGTATCGACCCGCCGGGCTGAGACTTCACTCCCCCCGTCGGGATAATTACCCGAAGAACTCCATAGTTAATACCCATTCTCGAATGGGACCCCGCAAGACTATGCTCACAGCGAGGTTAACCCCCACCTCCTTATCAATCTTAAAGCAGGGGGACCATTGGAGGAGTGAGTCTGTGAAAATTGTCTTCAATCGCTATTTTGCGCTGCTTTTGGCAAGTCTGATGCTGACCGCTGGTGCGGCCTTCGCCGATGATGGGTATGGCCACCAAAAGGTGGTCTATCACATCAACTATGACGATCCGAAACTGCAGCAGGCGGCCCTGCGAAACATCCAGAATCATATCAACGCCGTCGGCGCTGAGAATCTGGAACTCAAGGTGGTACTGCACGGAAACGGACTCTCCCTGCTCATCTTTCCCGATTCGCTGGCCAAGTTGACCAAGTTCAAGCATGCCAATGCCACAGATGAGATGACGGCCCGGATTGACGGACTGAAGAACCAGGGGGTCTCCTTTCAGATCTGCGGCAACACGGTAAAGGGACGCAACGTGGACCTTGCGACCGATCTCTACGATGCCGACGTGGCCGATGTGGTGCCCAGTGGCGTGGCTGAACTGGCAAAACTGCAAACTCAGGGTTATACCTACATAAAACCCTAAGCAGTTTGGGGACGACCCGCAGGTGGCGGGTCGCGCCCCGACCGGGCCGCTGGAAGCCGCTACCCCGGCAAGAGAAGCTAAATGGAAAAACAGCACTACATCTACCATGCCGTCGTCACCGAGGTGTATGACGGGGATACCATCACGGTGGACATCGATCTGGGACTCAATATCTGGGTGCGGGATGAAAAGCTGCGCCTGCATCGTATCAACGCGCCCGAGGTGCGGGGCGAGGAGCGGGAGCGCGGCCTGGTTTCGCGGGATTGGCTGCGTGAAAAGATCCTCGATCAGTTGATCGTCATCGAGACCATTCAGGACAAAAAGGGCAAATACGGACGCTACCTGGCGGAAGTCTGGCTGGAGGATCGTAATCTCAACGATGAGCTGGTGAGTGCGGGACTGGCCGAGTACAAGGAGTATTGAAACCGGTCCTTTGCCAGGTCTGGAAACGGTGTGTGAGTCACCGTCGCAAGCCGCATCTCATGCTATGATGATGGCCTTTTCGGAGGATCGTCTCGATCCCGTCCGGAACCGGAACACGCAACGGAAGAAGTCTTGAAAGCCTTGATCAGTGCCGCCGTGGAGCTCTGCCTGCTACGGCTTGGACCCCAGCACATGCCCGCATCGCCCGCCCTGTTCGGGCTGCTGCTGCTGCTCAATCTGCTGCTGGGCATCCTGACCCTGACGCTGGTCGGCATCGGCTTCGACATGGCGATTCTGGAGAGCCTGTTCGAGTTGGTCGTGATGTTGGGCGTGCTCTACCTGGCCTTGAGACTGAGGGCTAGGCTGCGGCGCTTCAGTCAGACCGGCATCGCGCTTCTGCTCAGCGGCCTGCTGCTCAATCTGCTGGCGTTGCCGCTGGTCTCCTGGAATCAGCACACCGACTCCGCCGAGTCGGGTCTGCTGGTGCTGCTGCTGGTGTTCTGGAGCATCGTGGTGCTGGGACATATCATTCGACACGCCTTCGAGGTGGACCTGAACCTGGGTATCGCCGCCGGCGTGCTCTATACCCTGGTGACCTGGAATCTCACCGCCGTACTGTTTCCGGTGCCGTCCTGATGCATCTCCATATCCTCGGTATCTGCGGCACCTTCATGGGCGGGATCGCCCTGCTGGCGCGTGCCCTGGGGCATAGAGTCAGCGGCTCCGACGCCAACGTCTATCCCCCCATGAGCACCCAGCTGGAGGCGGCGGGGATCGAACTCATGGAGGGCTACCATCCAGAGCATCTGCAGCCGACGCCCGATGTGGTGGTGGTCGGCAACGCCATGTCGCGAGGCAATCCGGCGGTGGAGTACCTGTTGAACCAGGGGCTGG
Organism: Sedimenticolaceae bacterium; assembly: GCA_050305975.1. Taxonomy (GTDB): domain Bacteria; phylum Pseudomonadota; class Gammaproteobacteria; order Chromatiales; family Chromatiaceae; genus Thiodiazotropha. The sequence continues at coordinate 7,128 of JBNLGI010000218.1, forward strand.
CCTACACCTCGGGTCCCCAGTGGCTGGCCGAACAGGTGCTGCAGGGACGCTGGGTGCTGGCGGTGGCAGGCACCCACGGCAAGACCAGCACCGCCAGCATGCTGGCCTGGCTGCTGGAGGACGCGGGGCTGAGCCCCGGCTTTCTGATCGGGGGCGTGCCGGAGAACTTCGGTGTTTCGGCGCGGCTCGGCGACAGCCCCTTTTTCGTGGTCGAGGCGGATGAGTACGACACCGCCTTCTTCGACAAGCGCTCCAAGTTCGTTCACTACCGTCCCCGCACCCTGGTATTGAACAATCTCGAATTCGACCACGCCGATATCTTCGACGACCTGCTCATGATCCAGCGGCAGTTTCACCACCTGGTGCGCACGGTGCCATCGCAGGGCAGGATCGTGGCGCCGCTCAACGACGGCAACATCCACGAAGTGCTCGACATGGGCTGCTGGACGCCAGTGGAATACTTCGATCCCGAGATCGAGGCCGGCTGGCATGCCGAGGCGGCCAGCGCCGACGGTCACTGCTTCGATGTGATCTGCGAGGGCGAGCGCGCGGGCCGGGTCGATTGGTCCCTGATCGGCCGTCACAACGTGGCCAATGCGCTGGCCGCGCTGGCGGCGGCGCGTCATGCCGGGGTGCCCGCGGGGCAGGCGATCGCCTCCCTGACCGGCTTCAGGAACGTCAAACGGCGCCTGGAACTGCGCGGCGAGGTGCGGGGCATCCGTGTCTACGATGATTTCGCCCACCATCCGACCGCCATCGCCACCACCCTCGAGGGGCTGCGCCGCCAGGTCGGCGAGGCCCGCATCATCGCCCTGCTGGAGCCGCGCTCCAACACCATGAAGCTGGGGGTGCATGCGCAATTGCTGGCGGAGTCGCTGGCGGCGGCCGACCGGGTGCTGGTGTTCGAGCCGCCGGATCTGCGCTGGGATCTGGGTGCGGCCCTGAGCCCGCTGGGGGCGCGTGCCGAACGCTTTTTCGACACCGCCGAACTGGTCCGCCGGGTGGTTGAACTGGCGGTTCCCGGCGATCATCTGCTGGTGATGAGCAATGGCGGTTTCGAGGGTATCCATCAACGCCTGCTCGACGCCCTGGAGGAAGAGCATGGGGAGAGCTGAACAACCGATCGCCGTGGCCATCACCGGCGCTTCCGGAAGCGCCTATGCCCTGCGTCTGCTGGAGTGCCTGATCGACGCGGGAGCGGCGGTCGATCTGATGATCAGCCAGGCAGCCCAGATCGTCTTGAAAATGGAGTCGGACCTGGATCTGCCGGCTCAGCCCGGCGAGGCGGAGAAGCTGTTGTCGGCCCGTTTCGGCGCGGCTGCAGGACAGTTGCGGGTGTTCGGCCGCCAGCAGTGGCTGGCGCCGGTGGCCAGCGGCTCAAACCCGCCGCGCGCCATGGTGGTCTGTCCCTGCACCACCGGCACCCTGTCGGCCATCGCCTGCGGCGCCAGCAACGATCTGATGGAGCGGGCGGCCGACGTGGTCCTGAAGGAGCGGCGCAAGCTGATTCTGGTGGTGCGCGAGACCCCCTTCTCCGACATCCACCTGGAGAACATGCTCAAACTCAGCCGCATGGGCGCGGTGATCATGCCGGCCAATCCCGGTTTCTATCACCGCCCGGAGACGCTGCAGCAACTGGTGGATTTCATGGTCGCCCGTATCCTCGATCAGCTCGAAGTGCCGCATACGCTGATGGCCCGTTGGGGGGCTTGAGCCTCCCATTGGCAACCGGATATGTCGTGTTCAGGGCTTCAGTGTGCTGCTGCAGGCAGGTAGATCGCGGCTGAACACGACATCTTGGGTTGCCGGGTTATTGCCCCCTCAACAGGTATCCCGTGTTGGCGTCGGGTGCGGATCAGAGGCTCTTGAGATAGCCGGCGATGGCGCTGGCCTGCTCCTCGCTGAGCTGGGGGAAGGCGGGCATCAGATGACCGCCGTTGCGGATCTTGTCGACGATGGTCTCGGTACTCTCTTCGCTGCCGGCAATGGCGAGCAGAAAGCCGAACTTGCCTGCGCCGTTGTCGCCATGGCAGCCGGAGCAGGCCTCGGCGAACAGCTGGTCGGCGGCAGCGCCGGTGGTCGGTGTGTAGTCGCTGCTGCTGCAGCCGCCCAGGGCGGCGACGGTCAGGCAGGCGGCGATGAATCGGGTCGTTTTATACATCTCAGCCTCATTCATGAGTAGGTTTCGTTTTCCCCTGCGCTTGATGCAGGCGTCTGAGATTGTACCCGTCTGTCTGGGAGTGGCAAGGTCACTCGATGATGGTGCTGCGGTTGCGGCCGCTCTGCTTCGATTGGTAGAGCGCGGCGTCGACCCGCTTTATCAGGCTGGCGATGGTGTCGTTCGGTTTCAGTACGCTGCCGCCGAAGCTGGCTGTGACGCCACCGACCTCACGGTGTTGAAAACCCTCGATCTTGCCGCGCAGGGTTTCTGCGATGCTCTTGAGTTCGAGAATGTCGGTCAGCGGAGTGATGATCATGAACTCCTCGCCACCCCAGCGGGCGAGGGTGTCGCTTTTGCGAATGTGCTGCCGTACCAGGTTGACCGTGTTCTTCAAGACCTCGTCGCCGATATCGTGTCCGTAGCTGTCATTTACCTGTTTGAAGTGGTCGAGATCGAACATGATCAGGCCGAGATCGTTGTTGGTCGCTTGCGCCCACTCGATCTGGTTCTTCAGTTCGTCGTCGAATTTGAGTCGGTTGAAGGTCTGGGTCAGTCGATCTGTGGTGGCCATATGCTGCAGCTGCTTTTCCATCAGCACGGTCTCCGTCACATCGCGATGCGATTCGACAATCTGTTCTACACGCTGGCCGGTACTGTCGAAGAGCGGGGTCGCGCGCACATCGATGTAGAGCAGTTTACCGTTGTGATCATAGTGCTTATGGCGCACCGATACCGGATTGCCGGTGATCATGACCTCATGGATCGGGCAGGGTTCGTTGAGGCCGGTGCATGGCGTGTCCCGCTTGTGAGAAAGACGAAAGCAGGTTATTTCTGAATTGATTTCACGACCGCCGTTATAGAGTGATCTGGCCGCCTGGTTGGTGAGTTGCAGCTGATAGTTACTGACGTCGATCACCAGGGTCGGATCGGGCAGGGTGTCGACCACTTTCTGAATGTAGTCGCGTGACAGGGTGAGTCGGTGCTCGGCGTCCTTGAGTGCGCTGATGTCGCTGATATGCGCATAGTAGTGTGAGATCTTGCCGTATTCATCGCGGATGGCGCGGCAGTAATCCTGTACCCACTTTCGATTGCCCTGGTGGTCGAGCACGCGGTATGGAGAACGTTTGAAGCTGTCGTAATGCGTCTGATCGGCGGTCTCTGTTTCATTGATGTAATGGGGCAGAAAGGCCGGATCGATGATGCTGGTGTAGGACATGCCCTGATTCAGAAAGGCGTCCGGGCTGTAACCCAACAAGGTCTCGATATTGCTCGATATGTAATCCACCGGCCAGCCGATTTCGTTGCGCAGCTTGACGATGACGCCGGGGCCGCTGACAAAAAGGTTTCGTTCGAACGCGATCTGGTCGTTCAGGTCGGCGATCTCAAGTTGTTGGAGCCGGCGCCGGTCCCAGTGCCACAATAGCAGTCCGAGGGTAAGGCCGATCAGCACCAGGCTGATTATGAGTGGCGGCATCAAGGCCTCTGTCTGGCGCTTCAGCATGCTCGCGATCTGCGCCTCCGGAGTGAACAGTAGAATCGTCAGGCAGCTTTTACACTCTCCTTCGATTGCGTTGCCGCCCGGATTGACATGATCGAAGGTGAACAAACCCTCCGAGGTGATGTTCTGGCCGCGGAGTTCCGTATTCAGGGCATGCCAGATGGTCGGGTGGTGGATGCGCAGGTTGGTCTGGGGGCTGTCCGGAAACATGAAACTCCAGATCTGTGCGCTGTCTGGACTGACCAAGGCATAGCCGTCATGGTTGATCAACAGTGCCTGGCCGGGGAACCCGCTGGTGGAGAGGGTGAATTGCGTAAGCAAGGCTTCCGCCAGGTAGTTGAGCAGCAGGACGCCTATGGTCTCTCCCTCGCTGTTGGCGACTGGCGTGCCAAATCGGATCATCGGTTTCAGGGGGAGTTCGATCTGGTGATTCTCGATGTTCAGGTCAAGCGGCGATACATAGACCTCTCCCGGGGGTAAGCCGATGACATCCGTGAAGTAGTAACGGTGCTTCTTCGATTGCAGTTTGTACGGTGGAACTGGCCCCGGCTTGCCTTGATTGTAGTTGACCCGCACCACTTCGGTGCCGTTGCGGTCGAGAAATCGGATTTGATCATAGCCTTTGCGGTGATAGGCAAAGTCGGTCCACAGTTCTTCCAGGACATGCCGGGCATGCTTGTCCTGAGTATCCCGATAGAGGTCGGCGAGGTGTTCGCCGCTGGCGAGAAACATGAGGTCGGTGGCGATGTCAGCGAAGGTCGACTCCATCTGTTTGCTCAGCTGATTGATCAGGGTGTTCCCGCTGAGCATCATATCCGCCTCGAGCACCTTGCGCAGATGTTGTCGGGTGAAGTGGTAAAGGACAAATGAAGACAGCAGCAATAGCGCCAGAGAGAGTACGTAGGCTTTGATAAATCGGCTGTTGTTCACGGTCTGGGGGGCGTCGACACGGGTGTGACAGCATCGTGCTGTGAGGGGCGGAAGAGTACTACCGCGCCTTTGATCTCTCCATTGATCAGAATCGGGGTGCTGATGCAGTCGACTTCAAGCGCCGAGCCATCCTTGCGCCAAAAGACCTCATTCTCACGGCGTTGTACCTGACCGTGCCGCAGGACACTGGTGATCGGACAGTCCTGGGCCGGATAGTGGCTGCCGTCAGCATGGCTGTGATGCCATAACTGGTGGCTTTCGCGGTGGAGCATCTCACCCACCTCATAGCCAAGCAGGTTGGCGGCGGTCGGATTGACGAAGGTGTGGCGGCCCTCGATGTCGAGGCCAAGAATGCCTTCGCCGGCCATGTTCAGGATCAATTCCGTCTGGTACTGGGTCTGATGATTCTCGTCCTCAAGGGCCTTGTAGTGACTGATGTCGTCGATTACGGCGATAAAGTAGTTTTCTGTAGGTTCGATGCCCGGTTTGCAGGAGATCGTGAGTTGACACCATTTCAGGGCTCTTCCGGCTGAAAGCAGTCGGAACTGTACCGACGCGCTCTCGTGCGGATCGTGGTGCAGACGGTCGAAGGCCTCGGTGACCTGCGCCAGGTCGTCCTTATAGACCAGCGTCTTGAGGTTCATCTTGAGCATCTCTTCCGGGGTGTGACCGACGATGCTGCAGAGTCGCTTGTTCATGTTCAGCAGCTGTCCGGAAGGTGTGATGTGCGCCAGCCCCACCGCGGCCTGCTCGAAGGTGGCGATCTGCGCCTCCTGGCTCTTCTTGAGATGTCTCTTGTGCTCACTCAATGAACGGTTGAGGCGTACGATGCGCACGCTCATGCCGATCAGGAACAGTAGCGCCAGAGTCAGCGGCAGGTACCAGTACCAGTAGGTCTTCAGGGATGCCGTGAAGCGCTTCTGCAAGGGTTGATCGAAGGGCGGCAGCTCCAACAGCTGCAGCAGATCCCGCACGGTCTGGTAGTTTTCAGGGATGGTCCAGCCCTTGATGTGAGCCTGTCGTGCCGCGGTATGGTCCGGCGGCAGCTGCAGTAATGCGATGGAGACCTCCTTGGCCAGTTGCTGTGGGGTGTGAGGCAGCTGGGCGAAAGGCCATTCGGGATAGAGCGGCGTGCTCACCACGTAGGGGAAGTCGTTGTAGGTGTGAGGATCGATGACGCGAAGTTGATCGAGGGAGATCTTGCCCTCATGGGCCATGCGTTCGAGGGTATCGGTGCGTACGATGCCCACATCGGCCTCCTTCTGGAGTACCGCCTCAACCACGGCGTCGTGGGTGCCGAGAAAAGTGAGCGAGGCGAGATTCCAGGTCTCGATGCCGGCCGCGCGAATCTCGCGCAATGCCATGATCCAGCCACCCAGTGAGGTATGGTGCACCGCCGCCAGACGGTGGTTGGCCAGATCTGAAAGTGCGTAGATCTTTTGATTGCCTTTTTGGGTGAAGATGACACTGCCGAACTTGGTGATGCTGGTATCGGCGGAGAGCTCGTTGATCAGAGTGAGAATGCGTCGTACACCGTATTTCACAGAGAGGTTGACATAGATCCCCGGATTGACGATGACGAAGTCGACCAGTCGGTTCTTGACGATCACCGGGATGTCGTCGAATTTCATCGGCACCACCCTGAATTGGTGCTGCGGCAGGGTCTGGTTCAGATAGTCTGCTGTCGCATTCCATTTCTCCAGACTCTTCTCGTAGCCGCGCTTGGCCAGTACGCCGATTTTCACCTCGTCGGCCGCCGCATTCTGCCAAGCGGCAGGGAGGGTGCTGCAGAGGAGGATCAGCAGGGTGCTGAGTATCAAATGATTGAAAGGAAGAGGTCTCACGCTGTTCTTTTTGCTCGTTGGAGGGGGTGGTTTTCACCATCCGGGTAATCCCTTTGTGGTAGATCGACCGTATCCCCCGTAACTTTACCGCGAGCCCTCCCCTGGAGTGGATGGGGCCTGGGTACAGCTTCCTGTGGCTGTCAGGTCGATCAACAATCTGTTGCCTTGCCGAACCACCGCTGTCGATTGACGCGCCGGCAGATCCTCGAGCAGTTGATTGAATGGCGGGCTGAAGTTGTCGTCGGTACGCGGGATCACCAGCAGATGGAGCAGAGGTTCGGCCCGCTGACGCGTGACATTGCCGATCAGCAGCGGTGCCCGCCCCGGCATCAACCGGTAGTCGGTGGACCAGAGTCGCAGCAGCAGGCGGCTGCCGTCCGGCTGGTACTTGCTGAACACAGCCTGCTCGTGAGCATCGCCGTGGACCTGCGGCAACACCGGCAGGCGGGAGAGTTCGCTGCGCGGCGAGAGCAACCGCAGCAGGTTGTGCCAGTCCAGCATTTCGGCCGATTGCCAGCCGCGTTTCGAAAGCCGTTGCAGCAGGCAGGCCGGCTCGCCGGCCAGTACCAGGTTCAAAGGGTGGTTCCGCTCCCCCCGAAGGTCGTTGCGGAATTCAGGCAGCTGCCCGATCAGCTGTCGCCACTCCTTCAGCGGATGGGTTTTGCTCTCGCCGGCGGGTTGGTAGTGGCTCAGTTGTCGGTTGTGGTCCGCCATGGCGAGCGCGCTGGCCAGCAGGGTGACCAGCAGGGCGGTTCCAAGCATCAGCCGTCTGTGGCTGACCTGCTCCACATGGCGATGATAGGCGATGCCGAGAAAGGCGACCCAGGCGGTACCGAGCATCAGGCTGCCGACGACATCGGTCAGCCAATGTACCCCGAGATAGAGCCGCGACAGGGAGACCGCACCGATCAGCAAAGCCGCCAGGCTGTAGGGCAGCCAGCGCCACTCACGTTGCAGGTTGCGGGCGAACATGATGGAGAAGAAGCCGTAGAGGGTGACCGCGCGCAGCACGTGGGCGCTGGGAAAAGACCAGGGGCCGAGCGCTTCGCCGGCGGCCGGCGGTCGGGGCACCTGCAGGCTGATCTTCAGCAGCCAGGGCGCCAGCAGTCCGAACAGGCACGCCGCCAGCAGATGATAACTGGCGCGTCGCTCTCCGCGCAGCCACAGCACCAGGCCGAGTGCGGCGGCGAAGAGCAGGATCGAGATGATATCCCCCGGCGCGCTGAAAGCGGTCATCAGATGGTCGCCCCAGGGTGTGCGCAGGCTCTGCAGGGTGGTGTAGACCAGCTGATCCAGACCGGTCGTGAGGGAGCCGCCCAGCACCACCCCGGTCAGCAGTGCGAAGAGCAGAGTGGTGACCAGCAGCAGCGTGGCGAGCGAGGCCAGGCCCTTGGCCTCCGGGTGATCCGGGTCGGCCAGAGCGCTGGAGATCGAGCGAAAGCCCGGATGGAGTTGGCCCCAGTCGAAGGCCCGCTGCACCAGCTGGGTGGCGTGAGGTTGAATCAGCCGGAACAGGCCGCGGGCGGAGACGAACAGCAGCCAGGCCAGGAACAGCACCAGCAGCAGCAACAGCACCAGCCTGAAGGCCACTTCCGAGGCCAGCTCCAGCGAGGCGCCGAAGACGATGCCGGGCAGCAGATAGGCCGGCGCCCAGGCCAGGGCCGAACTCAGGTTGGCGAGCAGGAAGCGCCAGGGCGACATACCGAGCATGCCGGCCACCAGGGGGATGATGGCGCGCACCGGACCGAAGAAGCGGCCCACCGCCACGCTCTTGCCGCCGAAACGCTGAAAGAACTCGATACCGCGCTCCAGGCTTTGTGGATGGCGGTCGAAGGGCCACATCCGACGCAGCCGCTGCTGGTAGTGGCGACCGAGCCAGAAGCTCAGGCCGTCGCCCGCCACCGCGCCGGCCACGGCCCACCAGAACACCGGCCAGAAATCGAGGGTGCCGGTGGCGATGAGGGCGCCGAAACCGAACATCGCCACCACTCCCGGTACCAGCAGACCGAAGACGGCCACCGATTCGGCGAAGGCGACGAAAAAGACCGCCAGCCCAGCCCAGAAGGGGTTTGCCGCGATCCAGTCCACCAGCTGCGTAAAGAGTTCGGTCATGTCGCCTCAGCTCAGGCCGGGGGCCTCGGGCGGGGTGCTGTTGTGGGACGGCTCACTCCTGGGCTGGGTCCTGCTGTTGGGCTTGGTAGCTTTCATAGCGCTGACGCTGGGTCGGACAGTCCGCATCGTCGCGGCGGTCGAGGCACTGCTGGATGTGCATCGACTCGACCGTTTCGTAGCCGGTACGCCTGGCGCTCTCCCAGCTGCATGCCGACAGCAATGCGGCGATCAGAACCAGACTGAGCAGGGGGCGTGTCATGCGCTCCCTATCCCAGGCAGGCGAAGGCCTCGCCGGCGGCGGTGATGGTCGCTTCGATATCGCTCTCGCTGTGGGCGGCGGAGACGAAGCCGGCTTCGAAAGCGGACGGGGCGAGGTAGACGCCGCGCTCCAGCATGGCGTGGAAGAAGGCCTTGAAGCGCTCCTGGTCGCAGCCGGTGGCGCCGGCAAAGTCGGTGACCTGGGGCTGCTCGGTGAAGAAGAGCCCGAACATGCCGCCGACATGATTCTCCGCCACAGGGATGCCGGCATCCGCAGCGGCCTGCCGGATACCGGAGACCAGTCGCTCCACTTTGGCCGAGAGTTCGTCGAAAAAGCCGGGCGCGGAGATCAGCTCCAGGGTTTGCAGCCCCGCCGACATGGCCACGGGGTTGCCTGATAGCGTACCGGCCTGATAGACCGGGCCCAGGGGGGCGATCTTCTGCATGATCTCCAGCTTGCCGCCGAAGGCGCCTACCGGCATGCCGCCGCCGATCACCTTGCCGAGGGTGGTGAGGTCGGGGGTGATCCCGTAGTGGGCCTGGGCGCCGCCGAGGGCGACCCGGAAACCGGTCATCACCTCGTCGAAGATCAGCACCGTGCCGTAGCGGTCGCAGACCTCGCGCAGGGTCTCCAGGAAGCCGGGCAGCGGCGGGATGCAGTTCATGTTGCCGGCCACCGGTTCGACGATGATGCAGGCGATCTGTTCGCCCATCCGGTCGAACAGATCGCGTACCTGGGCGCTGTCGTTGTAGCTGAGGGTGAGGGTGTGCTCGGCCAGACTGGCCGGCACGCCGGGAGATGAGGGTTCGCCCAGGGTCAGCATGCCGGAGCCGGCCTTCACCAGCAGGGAGTCGGAGTGGCCGTGGTAGCAGCCCTCGAACTTGACGATCTTGTCGCGTCCGGTGTGGCCGCGGGCCAGCCGGATCGCCGACATGGTGGCCTCGGTACCGGAGCTGACCATGCGCACCATCTGCATGCTCGGCACCAGCTCGCAGACCTTGTCGGCCATCTGCGTCTCGAGCTCGGTGGGGGCGCCGAAGCTGAGGCCCTTGTTGATGATTGAGGCCACCGCCTCGATCACCTCGTGATGGGCGTGACCGAGGATCATCGGACCCCAGGAGCCCACGTAGTCGATGTAGCGGTTGCCGTCCGGGTCGTAGAGGTAGGGCCCGGCCGCGCAGTCGATGAAGATCGGATCGCCACCCACGCCACGGAAGGCGCGGACCGGCGAATTCACTCCACCGGGGATGTGTTTCTGGGCGGCGGCGAAGAGCTCCTGGGAACGGCTCATGGTGGATCTCCTTGATGGTGTTCGGCTGTTATCGGGCGGCGCAGAAGAGTCCGCTCAGCGCGCGGCTGGCGGCTTCGACATCGGGTTGACCGAAGACGCCGTGGATCACCGCCAGCATATCGGCCCCCGCCGCGATCAATGGGGCGCCATTTTCCGGCGTTATTCCACCGATGGCAACCAGCGGCAGGTCGATGGCGTCGCGGGCCTGCGTCAACAGGTCGGGTGTGGCCTGCACCGCTTCGGGTTTGCTGCGGGAGGGGAAGAAGCGGCCGAAGGCGACATAGTCGACCCCCTGGGCGGCGGCGCCCAGCGCCAGATCGAGTCGGTTGTAGCAGGAGACGCCGATCAGGGCTTCGCCGCCGAGCCGGGCGCGCGCCGTCTGCGGGTCGGAATCGTGCTTGCCCAGATGGACGCCGTCGGCGCCGATCTCCCGCGCCAGCTCGACGTCGTCATTGATGATCAAGAGCGCCTGGTGCCGCCGGCACGAGGACAGCAGCCGCGTGGCGAGTGCGCGCCGCAGAGCGCGGTCGGCTCGTTTGTCGCGGAACTGGATCAGGCGACAACCGCCGGCCAGGGCGTGCTCCACCTGGTCGGGCAGGCTGCTGTCCGGACACAGCTGCGGATCGGTGATGGCATAGAGGCCGCGAAGGATCTGAGGTTTAGCCATCGTCATTCGTGGCGAACCTCGCAAGGGGGTAGAGGCGGTCCGGCGTCGCCTGGCAGCGACCGCTGCGGAAGGCGCTTCTAAGTGTCTGCCAGGTGTAGTCCAGGGCCTTCTCGACCGCCAGTCCGATCGGCTCTCCCCAGGCGAGCCGGGCGGCGATGGCCGCCGCCAGGGTACAGCCCGAGCCGTGGAACTCTCCCGGCAGCCGGCTCGAGGGAAGGATCAGCTCAGGGGCTCCGGGGCGATAGAGCCGATGGCTGATCTCCGCCGCCTGTTGCGGATCGTGCGTACCCGTGATCAAAACCGCCTTGGCGCCCGATGCCTGTAACGCCTCGGCACAGCGCGCGGGTGCCGCCTCGCCATCGAGTCCGCTCAAACGCAGCGCCTCAGGAATATTCGGGGTGACCAGGTCGCAGCGGGGCAGCAGCTGATCACGAATGCACTGCAACAAAGCAGCCTCGGCCAGGTCGCTGCCGCCGCCCGCCGCCAGCACGGGATCGAGGACGACAGGTATCCCGGGATGGGCCTGCAGCAGCTCGGCGACCGCCTCGGCGATCTCCAGGCTGCCCAGCAGACCGATCTTGATGGCGGCCACCGGGCTGTCCTCCAGCAGCAGCTCCGCCTGGCCTCGCAGGAGATCCGGCTCGACAGGCCGCAGCGCCTGTACATTGCAGCTGTCCTGCAGCGTGAGGCAGGTGATGAGGGTCAATGCGTGGGCCCGGTTGGCGGCAAGGGACTCGATGTCAGCCTGGATGCCGGCGCCGCCGCTGGGATCGTGGCCGCCGATGGCCAGCACCAGAGGAGGGGAATTCGCTTCGTATTGCATCGCGTCATTGTAGCGGATTACCTGGGTCTGGGGCGCGCGCGACCCCCTTGAAGTTAGCTGATAAGCTCGAAATCGAAAAAAGTGAAATACTTTTTTTTTATCAAATCTCGGGGTTGGATTAAGGGTTTTTCCTAGGATTGGGGAGCATCGCTGCTAGACTCAGGGGGTGAAAAGCAAACCGGAGTGTGCGTGAGACAGGAAGCAGTCGTTTGTAGAGGGATGACACAGACAGACCCTGAACAGGCAGAAATGACGAGAGATGACTGCGAGGATTGACTTATGAGTTCTAAGGTATTGGAACTGGAAGCCGTAGCCCGTCACTATTGTGAATTGGTCGAGAGCCTCAACGAGGGCAATACCCAGTGGCTGCAGCAGATCGCTTCCCTGTTGCCGCGGCTGCATGCCGCGGTGGCCGCGCTCAACCTGCCTGATCCTGATCGCAATCACCACACCGTGGCCGATCTGGACGCGCGATTCGAACTTTATACCCACCTGCGCCAACTCCTGGGCGAACGCGACAGCTACTGGATGGAGTTCGATGTGGCAGGAGACGGACAGACCATGAGCGGCAGTCTGGCGGACGATCTGACCGACATCTATTGCGAGCTCAAACATGGCCTGCGCCTGCTCGACGCCCAGCCGCAGCAGGCGGTGGAGAGGTGGCACAAGGGGTTCCATCTGCACTGGGGCCAGCATCTGCTCGATGCGGAGCGGCACCTCTACGATCTCAGTGCGCGCAATCAGCTGATCTGCTAGGTCTGGCCGCTGAGAAGTGATCTGGGTCGGGAAATAACCAACTGGCATTGTAAGTTAATTGGCACACTCAGACTCTTTTTTGTTACCATGCGCCCATCTGTAGAGTTTCTTTAGGAGTGACTGGGATGAGTTCGACAGCCCTGACCGAGACCGACCTGACATTGACCGCTATGGCGCAGACCAAGATGAGCGAGCTGTTTCAGCAGGTCGATGACAGCATCGAAGGCGTGCGCGTCTTCGCAACCCCCGGTGGTTGCAGCGGTATCAGCTTCGGCATGACCTTCAGCGACGCCATCAACGAGAATGACGGCGTGCTGCAGTGCGACGGTTTCAAAGTGATCGTCGATGACGGCACCCTGCAGTATCTGCGCGGTGTCGAGATCGATTTCATCGACCGAGGCGATGGCAATGCCAGCTTCGTCTTCAACAACCTGCAGCCTGTGGGCGGCGGTTGCAGCACCTGCGGCTCCTCTTCCGGCGGTGGATGCGGCTGAGTCTCAGCGGCAGATTGACGCACAAGACCGCGCCAGGGCAACCGGCGCGGTTTTTTCATGCTTGGGGTTTGCAGGCGGCTGTATTATCGTCTGTCACTGACCAGAGTAGCAGGATGTAAGCATGAGCGATCGGATGCTGGAATTGCTGGTGGTGGGCGCAGGCATCAGCGGGCTGGGCATGGCGCAGATGGCCAAGCGGCGAGGCGTCGAAGCACGGGTGCTGGAAGCCGCTCCCCATATGGGGGGTGCCATTCATACGCACCCGTTCGAAACCCCCGAGGGACCGGTCTGGGCCGAGTTGGGGGCCCACACCTGCTACAACAGCTACGGCAATCTGTTGCAGATGCTGGAGGAGACCAACCAGCTCGAGACCCTGCAGTCAAAACTCAAGTTGAAGTACCGTCTGCAGATGGGAGACCACCTGCACTCGATCCCCTCCCAGCTCAATTTCGTCGAGCTGCTCGGCGTTTTGCCGAGGTTGTGGTTGAGCAAAAAGGCGGGACAGACCGCAGCAGGCTATTTCGGTGGGATCATCGGCAAGCGCAACTTCGCCAAGGTGCTCGGACCGGCCCTCGATGCGGTGGTTTGCCAGCCGGCGGCAGACTTCCCCGCCGATGCCCTGTTCCGCAAGAAGGCCAGACGCAAGGAGATCGAGCGCAGCTTTACCGGTCCCGATGGCCTGCAATCGTTCGTCGAGGGGATTGCCAGCGGTCTGAATGTCGAGCGCGATGCTTCGGTCAAGGCCCTGAAACAGAGGTCCGACGGCTATGAGGCCGTACTCGCTGATGGGCGGACAATGAGCACGAAGCGGCTGGTGTTGGCGGTGGCTCCCGATATCGCCGGCGACCTGCTGCAGGAGACTCTTCCCGAGTTGGCCGCGCGTCTGGACGAGATCGAAATGGCGGAGATCGAGAGTCAGGCCGTGTTGCTGCGCGCCGAGGATCTGGAGCTGCCCAGACTGGCGGGTATCATCGGCTGCGAGGATGACTTCTACTCGGTGGTTTCACGGGATCCGGTGCCTGATCCCCGCTATCGAGCATTCACCTTCCACTTCCGGCCGGGAAGACTGGATCATGTCGGTCGTCTCGCCCGAATCTGCCAGGTGCTGGGTGTCGATCCATCGGCCGTGATCGAGAGCGTGAGCGCCACAAACCGTCTGCCGGCATTGCGCTTGGGTCACGCCGAGCGTATCGAGTGGATCGATCAGCGTCTGAAGGGAACAGAGCTGGGTCTCACCGGCAACTGGTTCCAAGGCGTTTCCATCGAAGACAGCCTCATACGCTCGGCTGAGGAGTGCGCACGTCTGCTGGGTTAGCGGGCGCTTACTTTTTAGGGCCTTCCACCGGTTTTTCGCCCGGTGGAAACAGCTGTCGCATCTCGGCTTCCCGCTCTTCAGGTGTGTGCAGGTCGGCTTTGGGCCTCTCCCCCTTGCCGCCGAAAAACTGTCCGATGCGCTGGAACAGGCGCTTGAGCGCACGCCAGAGCTTGGGCAGCAACCAGATGACCAGGGCCACGAAGATGGCCAGCAGTACCAGAAAAACCGATGGATAATTGAGCGCGGTCCAGAGGCCTCCGATGACCGCCAGATCCTCCAGAATGGAGGCCGTCCAGTTGGTGACCGGTTCCGGTGAGGTGTTGATCAGCAGGCGCGAGCCGGCCTTGGTGAAATGGCTGCCCGCCGCCAGGGTGCCGCCGACCAGCGCCGCGGCCAGTTCGGCGGCCTGATTGACCTCGAAGCCGCTGGCGGCACCGGCTGCCAGCAGGGCACCGGCGGGGATGCGGATGAAGGTGTGCAGGGTGTCCCAGCCGCTGTCGACCCCCGGGGTCTTGTCGGCGAAGAATTCGACGCAGTACATCACGCCGGCAATGGCCATCACCAATGGATCAGTCAAGACCTCAAGGCCGGGTGGCAGCACCACATGTCCGGTCGTGCCGAGATAGCCCAGTACGAACACGGCGGCATAGAGGTTGATGCCGGCGGCCCAGCCGGCGCCCAGGGTCAGGGCCAAGGTATCGATGGTTTCCATGTGCTATATCCGAGAGTCTGCCTGCATCGGCCCGGCACCCGATTGGGGCGGGCTCAAGTCATAATGTGATGCCTAATGTCCGGTTTTTCCAGCGTCATGACACCTTTGTTCACCTTTTTCATGGCGGGTTCCCATTCGCGACTCAGTGTACGGGGGGTGGAAAAGCGCTGCTCTGAGCCCGGTAGCAGGAGCATGGTGCTTTCGCTTTCGAAAGTCAGGACGTATGATTAAAAGCTTTCTTTCATAAATTACTTCAGGTTACAAGGCTCATGATCAAGGTTGGCATTGTCGGTGGGACCGGATACACGGGGGTGGAGCTGCTGCGGCTGCTGGCGCGTCATCCCCAGTGCGAGGTGGTGGCCATCACCAGCCGCGCCGAGGCCGGCAAGCCGGTGGCAGAGCTGTTTCCCAATCTGCGCGGCCATTTAGATCTGGTGTTTCAGACCCCGGACGAGGCGCCGCTGGTCAATTGCGATCTGGTCTTTTTCGCCACTCCCAACGGGATTGCCATGACCCAGGCCTCGGATCTCCTGGCTGCCGGGGTGCGGGTGATCGATCTGGCCGCTGATTTCCGCATCAGAGATCGCGCGCTCTGGGAAAAGTGGTACGGCATGGAGCATGCGGCTCCACAGCTGCTTGGTGAAGCGGTCTACGGTCTGCCGGAGGTCAATCGCCAGGCTGTGAAACAGGCCCGGCTGGTCGCCAATCCCGGCTGCTATCCTACGGCAGTGGCATTGGGTTTCCTGCCGCTGGTGGAGAACGATCTGGTTGACCCGGCGTACCTTATCGCCGACACCAAGTCGGGCGTCAGCGGAGCCGGGCGCAAGGCCAGCGTGGCACAGTTGATGGGCGAGACCGGTGAGAGCTTCAAAGCCTATGCGATACCCGGCCATCGCCATCAGCCGGAGATCTGCCAGACCTTGAGCCGCGCCGCCAATCGGGACGTGGGTCTGACATTCGTGCCCCACCTGGTACCGATGATTCGGGGTATCGAGGCGACCCTCTATGCCCGTCTCAAGACGGATTCGGCTGACGATCTGCAGTCTCTGTTCGAACAGCGCTACCATGGGGAGCCCTTTGTCGATGTGATGCCGGCAGGATCCCATCCGGAGACACGCAGCGTGCGGGGCGCCAACCACTGCCGGATTGCCGTGCATAGGCCTCTCGACGGTGACGTGGTGGTGGTCACCTCGGTTATCGACAACCTGGTCAAGGGGGCGGCCGGGCAGGCGATACAGAACATGAACCTGATGTTCGATCTGCCGGAGTCGGCGGGTCTGGAGCAGGTGGCACTGCTGCCTTGAGGCGATGCGAAACTCGCGTAAATTCAGACCACCGAAGATCGTTTCATCCCAGCAGGGACTGCCCCTCTGGGTGCGTGGCGCACTGTTTGTCCTGCTGCTGCTTGGCGCGGCTTGGCTGGGCTACCAGCAGGGCATCGACGGAACCGCCGGTTTCGTGGGTCTGCAGCCCGATTCCAAGCATCGGATAGAGACCTTGGAGAAGGAGCGGAATACGCTGCGCCGTGAGCTCGCCATGGTAAAACAGGCGGCGGAGATCGATCGCGAATCGATCGTATCGATCCGGGATCAGATCAAACAGTATCAGGACGAACGGTTGAAGATGGAGGAGGAGTTAGCGTTCCTGCGCGGTATCGTCTCCACCAACAACAAGAAGCAGGCCCTGAGGGTACAGAATTTCAAATTGGAGCCGGGGCTCGAAGAGGGGCAGTACATCTATCGTTTTTCGGTCACTCAGGTGATCAACAGCGGAACCGTCGCCAAAGGTGTGATCGAGCTGAATATCGATGGGCTGCAGAGCGGGCGTTCCGCAAGGCTCGGGCTGGGGCAGGTCTCGGAAGACAAGCTGGATAAGATCAAGATGCGGTTTCGCTTTTTCCAGAATGTGGAAGGCAAGCTGCAGCTTCCCAAGGATTTCGAGCCGGCGAGTATCGAGATCGACGTGAAGCCGAGTGGCGGCAAGCTTGAACCGGTCAAGGAGTCATTCAACTGGTCACCCATCTCCTGAAGTCATAGGAAGGAAAAAATGTTCGGAAAGAGTAAACAGAAATTTCGCGCACCAAGAATCAGTACCGTGATCGGCTCCGGTACCGAGGTTCAGGGCGATATCCATTTCGTAGATGGCCTGCATGTGGATGGTGTGGTCAAAGGTGATGTGATCTCGGATCCCCAGGACGCCTCAGCCACTCTTACGCTCAGCGAATTGGGAACCATCGAGGGCAACGTGCGTGTCGGTAACGTGATGCTCAACGGTACGGTGGTGGGCGACGTCATTGCCGCCCATCGGGTGGAACTGGCGCCTAGGGCGCGCATTACCGGCACCCTGACCTATGCCCTGCTGGAGATGTCGATGGGTGCCGAGGTCAACGGCAAGCTGATCCATGCCGCCGAAGAGGAGCCTCGAAAGCTCGAATATGACGGCAACAAGGACACGGCCAAGGCCTCCGGGCCTGCGAAACAGGTTGCGAGCTCCCCTTCCAGCGAAGAGGAACAGGGCGCAGGCAATACTTGACTAATTTAATAGGTATTTGCATACTGTAAGCATTTCACGATGACCTGACTCCTGTCAGGAGTCCATAAGCGAGATACCATCATGACCACAGCAGAAGCAGTAAACGACGCCATTGTTTTCACCGAGGCCGCCGCCAACAAGGTGGCTGCGTTGATCCAGGAGGAGGGTAATCCGGAGCTGATGCTTCGGGTCTACATTCAGGGTGGCGGATGCTCCGGTTTCCAGTATGGATTCTCCTTCGATGAGAACGAAAACGAGGGCGATACCCGGGTGGTCACCAACGGCGTGACCCTGTTGGTGGATCCCATGAGCATGCAGTACCTGATGGGGGCCGAGGTCGACTATACCGAAGGTCTGCAGGGCGCTCAGTTTGTTATCCGCAATCCGAACGCCACCACCACCTGTGGCTGCGGCTCCTCGTTCTCTGTTTGACCCGTCAGTCGCTTATCCGGCGAATTCACAACGGGGCGCTTCGGCGCCCCGTTTGATTTCCGGGGTTGAGGCCGTGTCAGACATGCGACCATAGATACCCCTCGCAGCGGCAATAGCTGGAGCCAGGCTGATCAGACTCGGTTGCGTTGCGCTGGCAGGATGCCGAGCGGCGGGACCGGGCGAGGTTGTACAGCCTCGCCCGCGGCTGTTTCAGATCACTCGACGTAAGGCAGGAGCGTCAGTTCGACCCGACGGTTCTGCGCGCGTCCCGCTGGTGTGCCGTTGCTGGCGATGGGGCGGAGCTCGCCATAACCCACGGTGTCGATGCGTACCGGCTGCACCCCGCTCTGGATCAGGATATTGCTCACGGACTGGGCGCGCTGCTGGGAGAGCATCTGATTGTAGGACTCGGAACCGGTGCTGTCGGTATGGCCGGCCACTTCGATCATGGTCGATTTGTACTCGTTGAGCACCAGACTGACCGAGTGGAGTACTTCGGCAAAGTTGGGTTTCACATCTGCCTTGTTCACCTCGAAGGTGATGTTGCTCGGCATGTTGAGGATGATATTGTCGCCGTCGCGGGTCACGCTGACGCCCGTGTTCTCCAGCTGTTGACGCAGCTTCGCTTCCTGCACATCCATGTAGTAACCGACGCCGCCGCCGGCGATGGCGCCGATGCCGGCCCCTTTAAGAGCCCGCTCCTTGCGGTCTTTCTTGTCCTTGGAGGTGGCGATACCCAATACCGCGCCCACCGCCGCGCCTATGGCGGCTCCCTTGGTGGCGTTGGATGTCTTCTCCTCGCGGGTGTAGGGATCGATGGTGGTGCAGGCCTGCAGGGCGATGGCAGCGGCGACCACCGAGGCGAGGGCGATTTTTTTCTTCATCTGTATCTCCTGGAATCAATGAAACCGCGACTGTTCGTGCGATGTGCACACAAGAGTCTAGTCGCTTGGGTGAATATCACGATGTGAATGCGTGTGAAAGAACGATTGAATCAGTTTGCGACATCTTACCCGAAGGTGGCGCCCGGGCGGGAAGTTCGTTCCCGATCAAACGGCGTGTGACGCGATCTGCAGAGTGGACACCGAAAGCGGTCACAAGTTGCAAGCCGGGCTTCGGCCAATTGAGACGGCGAGGTAGTGTTTCAGTTCGACTTGCCAAACAGGTCCTGCAGCATCTGCAGGGTCACCTGGCGCCCCAGTTCGCCGATGGCGGTGGTCAAGGGGATCTCCTTGGGGCAGACCCGCACGCAGTTCTGGGCATTGCCGCAGTCGCTGAGGCCGCCTTCTGCCATGATGGCGTGCAGGCGTTGCGTCTTATGGTACTTGCCGGTGGGGTGGGCGTTCATCAGGCGTACCGCCGCCAGCGAGGCGGGGCCGACGAAGGTCTGTGCCGTGGAATATTGCGGGCAGGCCTCCATGCAGCAGCCGCAGGACATGCAACGGCTGTAGAGGTAGTTATCTCTCCAGGCCTCGGGGGAGATGCGCGGCGCGCCCTGATGAGTGTCCCAGGCGCCGTCGATTTCGATCCAGGCCCGCACCCTCTTCAGGTCGTTGAACATGCGGCTGCGGTCGACCATCAGGTCACGGATAACCGGGAACTTGCTCAGGGGTTCGAGCCTGATCGGTTGCTCCAACGAGTCGACCAGGGTGGAGCAGGCCTGCCGCGGACGCCCGTTGATGACCATGCTGCAGGCGCCGCAGACCTCCTCCATGCAATTGAACTCCCAGGCCACCGGGTCGACCGGCTTGCCCTCGGCGGTCACCGGCTTTTCGCGGATCACCATCAGCGCCGAGACCACGTTGTGGCCTTTGCGGTAGGGGATGGAGAATTCCTGCCAATAGGGAGGGCTGTAAGGGTTGTCCTGGCGTCGGATGTGGAATTCGAGGGTTCTCATGGGCGGTTCTCAGCGGTAGTCCCGGGGCTGTTCGGGGGGCAGCACGGAGAGCTCCACAGGTTGATAGCTGATCTCCGGTCCCTCTGCTCCCCGCGCCGCCAGCGTGGTCTTCAGCCACTCGTCGTTCTGGGCCTTCCACGCCTTGAGATAGGTCTCATACGCGGGGTCGCCCGGATAGGCATCCTTGGGTATCTCCAGCTCGAAGGCCGGTTTGTAATGGGCGCCTCGGCACTCATCGCGGGCCAGGGCGCTGGCGGTGATGACCTGGCCCAGGCGGATCATCTCCTGCAGCTGCCGGGTGAAGGCGAGTCCCTGGTTGGACCAGCTGTTGGCCTCCCGCAGGTCGACTTTCAGGCTGCGCTGTTCCAGTTCGCGCAGTTCGTCGAGCGCCAGCTTGAGGCTGTCGTTGTCGCGCACCACGCCGACCCGGTTCGACATCAGTTCGCCCAGCTCCCGGTGCAGGCTGTAGGGATTCTCCTTGCCCTGATTGGCCAGCAGATTCTGATTGATCGCTCGCTGGCGATGGATTTCGTCCTCGTAGCACTGCCGGGGCACCGTATCCAGGTCGTCCTGCAGCCCCTTGAGATAACTGGCCACCGACTCGCCGGTGACGCGCCCGCTGAAGGAGGCGGAGAGCAGCGAATTGGCGCCGAGTCGGTTGGCCCCGTGGTAGCCGTAGTCGCACTCGCCGCAGGCATAGAGGCCCGGTATGTTGGTGGCATGGTTGCGCGGGCTGCCGGGCTTCATGCCGCCGCCGGTCTCGTCTTTCTCGAAGTCGACCCAGAGACCGCCCATGGCGTAGTGGGCCGAAGGGTAGATGACCATCGGCTCATGTACCGGATCGCTGCCATGGAACTTGCGGTAGATGTCGAGAATGGCATGCAGGCGCTGCTCCACGAAGCCGGGGTTGAGATGGGTCAGGTCGAGGTAGACCATGTGCTCTCCGTTGACCCCGAGCCCCATTTCGTGCACCACCCGCCAGATCGCTCGGGAGGCCACGTCCCGCGGCACCGTGTTGCCGTAGCTGGGGTACCACTCTTCAAGGAAATAGAAGCGGTCCGACTCGGGGATGTCGTTCGCCCGGCGAGTGTCCTGCGGGTCCTTCGGTACCCAGATACGACCGCCCTCGCCACGGGCCGCCTCGCTCATCAGGCGGGTCTTGTCGTCGCCCAGCATGGCGGTGGGGTGGAACTGGAAGAATTCGGTGTTGGCAAACCAGGCTCCCTGCTGGTAGGCGCGGCAGGCCGCGGCGCCAGTGGAGTTGGTCGAATTGGTGGAACGGTGGCCGTAGACCTGTCCCATGCCGCCGGTGGCCAGGATCACCGCATCGGCACGGAAGCTGGTCACCTCCAGGGTGCGTAGGTTCATGGCGACGATCCCTTTGCAGCTCCCCTGGCCATCGAGCACCAGGGAGAGGAACTCCCACCACTCGTACTTCTGTACCCGACCGAGGGACTCCTGCCGCCGCACCTCCTGATCGACGCCGTAGAGTAGCTGCTGTCCGGTGCTGGCGCCGGCAAAGACGGTGCGTCGGTTCTTGACGCCGCCGAACAGGCGCAGGTCCATCAATCCCTCGGGAGTGCGGGAGAAGGTGACGCCCATGCGCTCGAAGGTGCGGATCAGGCCGGGTGCCTCCTCGCACATCGATTTGACCGGCGGCTGGTTGGCCAGATAGGCCCCGCCCTTGAGCGTATCGACGATGTGCTGCCACACCGAGTCCCGCTCGCCCTTGGTGTCGAAGCAGGCGTTGATGCCGCCCTGGGCGCAGACCGAGTGGGAACGCTTCACCTCGAACAGCGAGAAGAGATCGACCTGGGCGCCGGACTCGGCGACCCGCAGCGCCGCCCAGAGCCCGCCCAGTCCGCCGCCGATGACGATCACCTTGCGCGGTCGCTTCATAATACGAATCCCAGCATCCCGTGCACCCCCATGGCGCTCAGTAGCAGAAACAGACCGCCGCAAAGGACGAACCAGTAGCGCTGTGCCGCCACGCTGGTGGTCAACCCCCAGCTGATGGCCATGCTCCAGATGCCGTTGCTCAGATGGAAGACCGAGAGCAGCAGGCCGACCAGATAGAGCGTGAAGATCCAGGGTTGGCTCAATAGAGTCTGCATGTGTGCGTAGAGATCGAGTCGTACCGTCGGTTCGAAGACCCCCCAGATCCGGGTCCAGCCCACGTGGAAGAGCAGAAACAGCAGGATCGCCACGCCCGATAGGCGCTGCAGGAAGTAGAAGCGGTGGTGGAGCCAGGGGAAGCGGTTCCAGTCGCGGCTGCCACCGCGCAGGATCACCAGGCCGTAGCCGGCGTGGAACAGCAGCGGCAGGGCGATGACGAAGATCTCCATCACCACCAGGTAGTTGAGGCCTTGCAGCCAGCCGACCACCCGTTCGTTGTAGTGCTCGGCGCCGAAACGGGACTGGGAGTTCTCCCACAAATGGAAGGCGAGAAAGCCGCCGACCGGGAGCAGTCCCAGCAGGGAGTGAAGTCGACGCAGCAGAAAGTGCGGGTTGTTGATGGAGGCTGGCATGAGACCTCAATCCGATCTTTTGTAGTCAATATTAAATAATCAACAACTACTGATGCACTGACCCAGGGCAGTCAATCGGGGCTTTTTTCAGGGTCGCGGTCAATCTGCGGCGCATTTCGCGGCGGGTGGTTTTTCTTCGGTTAATCGGCGCCGTGACAAAAGTGTAGTGTATGGGCGGGTGGTCTGCGCCCAACGGAGCGCTGCCGGGGAAAAAGGGGCGGGTCAACCCGGATAGATGGCGCCCAGGGGGACGGCGCGACGGGCGCCGGTGACCGAGGGCAGGTTGCCGCTGAGTCCCAGCAGGGTCTGCCGGGCCAGCCAGGCGAAGGCCATGGCTTCGATCCAGTCCGGGGCCAGGCCGTGGACTGCTGTGGTGTCGATACGGGCTTCGGACAGTTGGATACTCAAGCGCTGCAGCAGAAATCGGTTGTGGGCGCCGCCGCCACAGACCAGGATTTCGCTCTCCTGCAGGCCCTCCCGCCGAATGGCGTCGGCGACCGTATGGGCCGTCAGTTCGGTCAGGGTGGCTTGGATATCCGCTGCGGGCAGGGCCGCCTCAGGCAGGTGGGCGTCGAGCCAAGTCAGGTTGAAGTACTCCGTACCGGTGCTCTTGGGCGGACGCATTGAGAAGAAGGGGTCGTCCAACAGGCGCTCCAAGAGCGGCCCGATGACATGCCCGCTGCTGGCCCATTCTCCCTGATCGTCGTAGGCAAGTCCCCGGTGGCGTCGGATCCAGCCATCGAGCAGGGTGTTGGCCGGGCCGGTGTCGTAACCGGTGACCTCGCCCTCGTCGAGAGGCGGCAGGCAGGTGATATTGGCGATACCCCCCAGGTTGAGCACTACCCGGGGCGATCCGGATGTGCGGAAGAGTGCCTCGTGGAAGGCGGGCACCAAGGGGGCGCCCTCGCCACCGGCGGCCATGTCGCGACGGCGGAAATCGCCGACCGTGGTGATGCCGGTCTCCTCGGCCA
Source organism: Sedimenticolaceae bacterium (assembly GCA_050305975.1). Taxonomy (GTDB): domain Bacteria; phylum Pseudomonadota; class Gammaproteobacteria; order Chromatiales; family Chromatiaceae; genus Thiodiazotropha. The sequence goes on from JBNLGI010000218.1 coordinate 30,350, forward strand.
GGGTGTTGGGATCGCCGATCTGCAGGGTGAAAGGCGGGTTGGCGCCTGGACGGTGGCGCACGGTCTGGCCGTGACTGCCGATGGCGGTGACACGGTCCGCATCGATGCCTGCCTTGGCCAGCAGCGTCTCCACCGCCCCGGCGAAGGCAAGGCCAACGCGACGATCGAGTTCGCCCAACTGGTCGATCTCGTTGTCGCCAGGTTGGCACAGAGCGCTGAGCCGACTCAGCAAGCCTGCGTCATAGGGGGTGTGCAGCGCCGTGTGCAGCCGGGGCCTTTGGCTGGTGAAATCGACCAGTGCCGCATCGATCCCGTCGAGGCTGGTGCCGGAGATGAGACCGATGAAAAGCGTCTCATTGGGCATTGGCGACCATGGTCTGGCTGATGGTCTCCAGGCGCGCGAGCAGAGGCTGAGTCTTGAGTTTGAAGTCTTCCAGATAGCGTTTGGCGATGGGTTCGGCGGCCGGCAACTTGACCGTCAGCGGATTGCGGTGGACGCCGTTGAGCCGGAATTCGTAGTGCAGGTGAGGTCCGGTGGCCAGTCCGCTCTTGCCGACGTAACCGATAACCTGCCCCTGCTTCACGCGGCTGCCACTCTTGGCGTTCTTGGCATAGCGGGAGAGGTGGGCGTAGAGGGTGGTGTAGCTCTGTCCGTGCTGGATGATCACGGTGCGTCCATACCCCCCCTTGGTGCCATGATGGATGATCTTGCCGTCTCCGGCCGCTTTTACGGGGGTGCCGATCTTGGCGGCGTAATCCACGCCCATGTGGGGGCGTTTCTTGCCGAGTACGGGATGCCAGCGCTCCTGGGTGAAGCGGGATGAGATGCGCCTGAAATCGACGGGCGCACGCAGGAAGGCCTTGCGCATGCTGCGGCCTTCCGGGGTGAAGTAGTCGGCACGGCCGGTCTCGTCTTCGTAGCGCAACGCGCGGTAGCTGTGGCCGCGGTTGACGAATTCTGCGGCCAGAATCGGTCCGTCGCGCAGCTTTTCGCCGTCCAGGTAGTCTTCCTGATAGATCACGGTGAAGCGGTCGCCGGCGCGAATCTCGAGCGCGAAGTCGATATCCCAGCCGAAGATATTCGCCAGCTCCATGATGAGGTTTTCGGAGAGTCCTGCCTGCTTGGCGGCTTCGTAGAGAGAACTCTCGATGGTGCCGCTGGTAAAGGCGGTGCGCGGCTCAACCTCGCGATTCAGTTCGAGGGCGTAGAAACTGTCGCCCTCTGCGGTGATTTCGAGACTGTGGATCTTGTTGTGCACCAGCTGCAGACGATGCAGATTGTCGTCGGCATCCAATTCCAGAAGCAGGGTCTCACCGGGTCGAATGTCGGTGAGTTGCTTGGCGGTATCGCTGGAGTGGACAATACGGTGCAGCAGATTGGCACTGAGACCGTGTTTCTTGAAGATCGACGAGAGGGACTCGCCGCTCTTGATGGTGTGCTGGAGCTGGTGCGTCTCTACGGCCGGGCTGATTGTCTCTTCGATCTCACGGGGGGGCTGCGCGGCCGGCACTTCGGCAACCGTAGGCGGAGACTCCTCGGTCGGTACTTCGACAACTGCCTGTGGAGGCTCGTCGGCCTGGGCGGTGGGTATGAAGCTGATGGACTCCGACCGGGGTGCCGAGATCCGTCCCTCCTTGGGCTGTCCCGGTAGGCTGAGGGGGACTACGACCTTGTCAGGCGCCTTTTGCTCGGGGGCGTGTTCGATCGGCTTGGGCGAGGTGGCTGCTTGATCGGCTTTTTCTTCCGAGGAGATGATGTAGAGAAAACCGCCCGCTAGGAGAATGAGGAAGAGAGCGGCCAGAAACAGACGTTTGATCACCTGTCGGCGCGGTGTCTGGCGGCTCAGAGTGTAGGATTTAAAATCATCCATGGCTCAGCAGTTTGCCCTCGGCTTTATCCGCAGTGGATTGATGGGTGAAACATCAGCTTCGATTCAGTATATCGCGGATAGTTTCGCAATGCCCAATGGTTAATTTTATCAGATACTTCTAGTAAAGTGTGCATCCGTTGCCTTAATTCTCGGGTATGAATCGATGACAGATATTGCCGGAACGCTGCAACTCATCAAGCGCGGCACCGAAGAGGTGTTGCCGGAGGAGTTGCTGCTCAAGAAGTTACAGCGGCAGAAACCGCTAAAAATCAAGGCCGGATTTGATCCCACGGCGCCGGATCTGCATCTGGGTCACACCGTGCTGATCAATAAGTTACGGCAGTTTCAAGAGCTCGGGCATGAGGTGATCTTCCTGATCGGCGATTTCACCGGCATGATTGGCGACCCTACGGGGAAGAGCGCCACTCGGCCGCCGCTGACCCGCGAGGCGGTGCTGGAGAACGCCAAGACCTACGAACACCAGATATTCAAGATTCTCGACCCGACCAGGACTACCGTACTGTTCAACTCCTCCTGGATGGGGGAGATGTCGGCGGTCGACCTGATTCAGCTGGCGGCCAAGCACACGGTGGCACGCATGCTGGAACGGGACGATTTCAACAAGCGTTACACCAGCGGTCAGGCCATCGCCATTCACGAATTCCTCTATCCCCTTATCCAGGGCTACGATTCTGTGGCCCTCAAAGCCGATGTGGAGCTAGGGGGTACGGACCAGAAATTCAATCTTCTGGTCGGGCGACAGCTGCAGGAGGCCTATGGTCAGGAACCCCAGGTGGTCATCACCCTGCCGATCCTGGAGGGACTGGACGGCGTGCAGAAGATGTCCAAGTCGCTCAACAACTATATAGGCATTACCGATGCGCCGGAGGAGATGTTCGGCAAGGTGATGTCGATCTCCGACGACCTCATGTGGCGTTATTTCGAGCTTCTGAGTTTCAGGCCGATGGACGAAATCGAAACCTGGAAGCGGGGCGTCGAAAAGGGAGACAATCCCCGGGATGTCAAGGTGCGTCTTGCGGAGGAGCTGGTGGAGCGGTTCCATTCGCGGGATCTGGCGGTCAAGGCCCATGAGGCATTCGTGGCGCGTTTCCAGAAGGGGCAGATGCCTGACGAGATGCCGGAGCTGCAGCTGACAGCCCCCGCTGGCGGCTATCCGATAGCCAACCTGTTGAAGGATGCGGGTCTCGTGAACAGCACCTCTGAGGCGATCAGGATGATCAAGCAGGGAGCGGTGAAAATTGACGGCGAGCGGGTCACCAATCCGCCTCTGGTGGTGGAAGCGGGGAGCACGGCCGTCTATCAGGTGGGGAAACGCCGTTTTGCCAGGGTCAGTCTTTCCTGAAAAAGGGTTCACTGGTGGTGGCTTTAGCCGCTGGCGAGAGACAAAAAATCCGGCTTCTCGGGGCGCCCTATCAGCTGAAAGAAAAAAAGTTTGAGAACCCTATTGACGGTACTTCGGTAGGACGTATAATGCGCCCCTCTTCCACGGCGGCTTACGGGCTTGTCGAGGGAGATTCGGAGCGGAAAAAACAGTCTGAAAAATAGTTGTTGACAACGATTAAACGGATTGTAGAATACGCGCTCTCGAACGGGCCGGGCCTAACCGCCAGCTTGAAAAAGTTGAGAAAACTCTTGACACAAGCACCCGGTACTTTAGAATAGGCGGTCTTTCCCAGATGAAAATTTTTGGGAAGCTCTTTAACAATTCGGTCAGGTAATTTGTGTGGGTGCTCCGTTGATTTTGGGTAACCAAAGATCGACAGAGAGCATTCGAAAGATAGTAATTCTATCCGAGAATCTCGAGTCAAAAAGATTGACTGCCATAAGCAGTTATCAAACTTAAACTGAAGAGTTTGATCCTGGCTCAGATTGAACGCTGGCGGTATGCTTAA
>JBNLGI010000219.1:0-4672 GCA_050305975.1 Sedimenticolaceae bacterium
CGAAGGCATGGTCTTCTCCGACCCCGCCGAGGCCAAGCGCGCCTATGAGTCGGGCAACGCCGACCTGCAGGCCCGGGTCAAGGTGCGCCTGCGCCAGGTGGTGCAGGAAGAGAGTGGCGAGCGTACCGAGTCGACACGCATCGTCGAGACCACCATCGGTCGTACTATCGTCTTCTCCATCGTGCCGGAGGGCCTTCCCTACGAGGTGGTGGATCAGCCGATGGGCAAGAAGCAGATTTCGAATCTGATCAACCTCTGCTATCGCAACCTGGGCCTGAAAGACACGGTCATCTTTGCTGACCAGCTGATGTACATGGGCTTCCGTTACGCCACCCGCGCGGCGGTCTCCTTCTGCTCCAACGATATGGTGGTGCCGGAGGAGAAGACCGAGATTCTGGCCCGCGCCGAGGCCGAGGTGAAGGAGATCGAGAACCAGTACACCTCCGGTCTGGTGACCAACGGCGAGCGCTACAACAAGGTGGTCGACATCTGGTCCCACACCAACGACCAGGTGGCCAAGGCCATGATGGCCAAGCTGGGCAAGGAGAAGGTGACCGACCGCGAAGGCAACGAGGTGCAGCAGGACTCCTTCAACTCGGTCTACATGATGGCCGACTCCGGCGCCCGTGGCTCCGCCGCCCAGATCCGCCAGCTGGCCGGTATGCGCGGCCTGATGGCCAAGCCCGACGGTTCCATCATCGAGACGCCGATCACCGCCAACTTCCGCGAGGGTCTCGACGTACTGCAGTACTTCATCTCCACCCACGGTGCCCGTAAGGGTCTGGCCGATACCGCGCTGAAGACCGCCAACTCCGGTTACCTGACCCGGCGTCTGGTCGACGTGGCGCAGGATATGGTGGTGCTGGAGGTGGACTGCGGTACCGAGGGGGGGCTGCTGATGCAGCCCATCATCGAGGGCGGTGATGTGGTCGAGCCCCTGCGCGAACGCATCCTGGGTCGCGTCGCGGCCACCGATATCTACCAGCCCGGTAGTGACGAGGTGGTCTGCGAGGCCGGCACCCTGCTCGACGAGAAGTGGGTCGAGAAGCTGGAGTCGGTGGGTGTGGATCAGGTGATCGTGCGATCCGCCATCACCTGCGACGCCAAGGTGGGCGTCTGCGCCAAGTGTTATGGTCGAGACCTGGCCCGCGGGCATCAGGTCAACATGGGTGAGTCGGTGGGTGTCATCGCAGCCCAGTCGATCGGTGAGCCCGGCACCCAGCTGACCATGCGTACCTTCCATATCGGTGGTGCGGCTTCGCGCTCGGCAGCGGTCAACAACATCCAGGTCAAGGCGCCCGGCACCATCCGGCTGCACAATATCAAGACGGTCAAGCACTCCGCCGGGCATCTGGTGGCCACCTCGCGTTCCGGCGAGCTGACCCTGGCCGACGATGTGGGTCGCGAGCGCGAGCGTTACAAGGTGCCCTACGGTGCCGTGCTGCACGTGGAGGACGGCACCACCGTCGAGGGCGGCCAGATCGTGGCCAACTGGGATCCACACACTCATCCGGTCATCACCGAGGTGGAGGGCGTGCTGCGCTTCGTCGATTTCGTCGATGGCGTGACGGTGCAGAAGAAGACCGACGAGGTCACCGGTCTGAGCTCTCTCGAGGTCATCGATCCGAAACAGCGTCCGGCCGCCGGCAAGGATATCCGGCCGATGGTCAAGCTGGTGGATGAGAAGGGCAAGGACCTGAACATCGCCGGCACCGACATTCCCGCTCACTACTACCTGCCGGCCAACGCGGTGGTCAACGTGCAGGACGGCGCCAACGTGGAAGTGGGCGACGTGCTGGCGCGTATCCCGCAGGAGTCATCCAAGACGCGTGATATCACCGGCGGTCTGCCTCGCGTAGCCGACCTGTTCGAGGCGCGCAAGCCAAAGGATCCGGCGATCCTGGCCGAGGCCACGGGTACCGTCAGTTTCGGCAAGGACACCAAGGGCAAGCAGCGCCTGATCATCACCGACGCGGACGGCGAGCAGCACGAGGAGTTGATTCCGAAGTGGCGCCACGTCAATGTGTTCGAGGGTGAGCAGGTGGTCAAAGGCGAAATGATCTCCGACGGCGAGCTCAATCCCCATGACATCCTGCGCCTGAAAGGGGTCACCGACCTGGCCGAGTACCTGGTCAAGGAGATCCAGGACGTCTACCGCCTGCAGGGTGTGAAGATCAACGACAAGCACATCGAGGTGATCATCCGCCAGATGCTGCGCAAGATCGAGATCACCGAACCCGGCGACAGCAAATTCCTCAAGGGCGAGCAGATCGAGAAGTCCGCCCAGATCGAGGAGAGCGAGAAGCTGCGTGCGGACGGCAAGCATCCGGCGCTCTACGTGCCGCTGCTACTGGGTATCACCAAGGCCTCACTGGCGACCGAGTCGTTCATCTCGGCGGCCTCCTTCCAGGAGACCACCCGGGTACTCACCGAGGCGGCGGTGCGCGGTCTGGGAGACCGCCTCAACGGCCTCAAGGAGAACGTCATCGTCGGTCGACTGATTCCGGCCGGTACCGGTCTCTCCTACCACAACGAGCGCCGTCGTCGCCGTCAAGAGGAGTTGATGGAAGTCGAGGGCAAGCCGGAACTGGTGGTGGAAGAGGTTGAACAGGCCTTCAAGGAGGCCCTCAACACGCCGGAAAGCGAGTAAGCGAGGCGACAGGGGAGTGTGACACTCCCTTGACAAGTCGTCTGAGCGGGCATAGAATGCGCGCTCTTTAGACAGGCCGGCCTACGCCGGCCTGTCGCATCTGATACAGGCAGCGGTCAACTAAGCCGTTGTTTGGAAAAGTCATTTTAACCAGAGAGATCGCGACGTCCGGGCGTCAGACGCCGAATCGCGGACGGGGTGTCGGCTTCTCCGGTTTTTTTAATGCATTACTGAAAAACATCAGCGTCCTTGGAGACGAAGTTAGATGGCGACAATCAACCAACTGGTGCGCAAGCCCAGGAAGAGAAAAGTCCAGAAAAGTAACGTGCCGGCACTGGAGTCCTGCCCGCAGCGTCGCGGCGTCTGTACCCGTGTCTACACCACGACCCCGAAAAAGCCCAACTCGGCCCTGCGAAAGGTCGCCCGTGTGCGTCTGACCAACGGTTTCGAGGTGACCAGCTACATCGGTGGTGAAGGTCACAACCTGCAGGAGCACTCGGTGGTGCTGATCCGCGGCGGTCGTGTGAAAGACCTGCCGGGTGTGCGCTACCACACGGTGCGCGGCAGTCTGGATACCTCGGGTGTCGAGAAACGCCGTCAGGGTCGTTCCAAGTACGGTGCCAAGCGGCCGAAGAGCTAAGCCGCTGGCGAATGATTTACTAACAGGATTGAGACAGAGCAATGCCTAGAAGACGAGTTGCGGCGCGGCGGGAGATCCTGCCGGATCCCAAGTTCGGAAGCGAGCTGCTGACCAAGTTCATCAACATGGTGATGGTCGACGGCAAGAAGTCGGTTGCCGAGAAGATTCTCTACGGTGCGCTGGATAGCGTGGTCGAGAAGCGTGGCGGTGAGCCACTGGAGCTGCTCGAGACTGCGCTGGACAACGTGCGTCCGCTGGTCGAGGTCAAATCCCGCCGTGTCGGTGGTGCGACCTATCAGGTGCCTGTCGAGGTGCGGCCGAATCGTCGTAACTCCCTGGCCATGCGCTGGCTGATCGACGCCTCGCGCAAGCGCAGTGAGAAGTCGATGGCGATGCGTCTGGCCGGCGAACTGATGGACGCGGCCGAGAACAAAGGCGCGGCCGTCAAGAAGAAGGACGATACGCATCGGATGGCGGAAGCGAACAAGGCCTTCTCTCACTATCGCTGGTAAGCGTTTTTTAACCCCAACTCAGCTCTTTTAAAAACAGGTTTGTAACGTGGCACGGAAAACTCCTATTGAGCGCTATCGCAATATCGGCATCATGGCGCACATTGATGCGGGTAAGACGACGACGACTGAGCGTGTGCTCTTCTATACGGGTGTCTCTCACAAAATCGGTGAGGTGCACGATGGTGCGGCTACCATGGACTGGATGGAGCAAGAGCAGGAGCGTGGTATTACCATCACCTCCGCGGCCACGACCTGTTTCTGGAGCGGTATGGCTCAGCAGTTTCCCGAGCACCGCTTCAACATCATCGACACTCCCGGACACGTGGACTTCACTATCGAGGTGGAGCGTTCCCTGCGCGTACTCGACGGCGCGGTCTTCGTACTCTGCGCCGTGGGTGGCGTCGAGCCCCAATCCGAGACCGTCTGGCGTCAGGCCAACAAATACAACGTGCCCCGCATGGCGTTCGTCAACAAGATGGACCGCGCCGGTGCCAACTTCCTGCGGGTCGTCAAGCAGATCAAGGATCGGCTGGGCGCCAACCCGGTGCCGCTGCAGCTGCCGATCGGCGCGGAAGAAAATTTCAAGGGTGTGATCGACCTGATCCGCATGAAGGCCATTTACTGGAACGAGGCCGACATGGGAACCACCTACGAGGAGCGGGAAATTCCGGCCGACATGGTCGCTGCCTGCAACGAGTGGCGCGAGCACATGGTTGAAGCCGCGGCCGAATCCTCGGAAGAGCTGATGGAGAAATACCTCGAGGGCGGAGACCTCTCCGAGGACGAGATTCGTTCGGGTCTGCGCACGCGCACCCTGGGCAACGAGATTGTGCCAACCCTGTGCGGTTCCGCGTTCAAGAACAAGGGCGT
>JBNLGI010000220.1:0-45432 GCA_050305975.1 Sedimenticolaceae bacterium
GTCTCGGTTACATCAATGCGCGCTCTGCGGAGTCGGCGCTTTCAACCAATAAACTTCTTAAAAATACCTATATGCTGCTTTCAGGCACCCTCATCTGGAGTGCAATGATGGCAGTCGTCTCCATGGTCATCGCGCCCTCCCCGATGATCTCGCTCGGAACCTCGCTCGGCGCACTCGTCATGCTCTGGTTCGTGCTGCCCAGAACGGCCAACTCCGCCAGCGGCCTGTGGGTGGTGTTCGGTGTCACCGGTCTGCTTGGGTTCGGTCTTGGACCGACCCTTAACTACTATATTTCCGCGTTCTCCAACGGCCCCCAGATCATCGCCACCGCGTTCGGTGGTACCGGTGTGATCTTCCTCGGCCTGTCGGGATACGCCCTGACCAGCAAGCGTGATTTCAGCTTCATGGGCGGCTTCATCTTCGCCGGCATGCTGGTGGTGATGCTGGCCTCCCTGGCAGGACTCTTCCTGGAGATACCGGCACTGCATCTGGCGGTCTCGGCCGCGGTGGTCCTGCTGATGTCCGCCTACATCCTGTTTGAAACCAGCCAGATGGTGAACGGAGGCCAGAACAACTACATCCTGGCGACCGTCGGCCTCTACCTGTCGATCCTCAACCTCTTCACCAGCCTGCTGCACCTGCTGGGCGCACTGAGCGGTGACGACTGAGATCGCCAAGGCAGTTAACTTCAACGACCCCGGTATATCCGGGGTTTTTTGTCTCTGGAATCGACAATGGACTGGGTAAAAATCTTCTCCGCCATCCTGATCATCGGCTGGATCGTGTTCCTGTGGCCCAGGGCCATGCACTGGCTGAAGCACAGCCCCAAGGCGCAGAAAGGGGATTGGCAGGCAGTCGTTCTGCCCCTGGCGGCCGTGGTGGGGTTCGTCATTCTGCTGATCATGCTGGTGTGACGACCTCCCCGTGTTCGGGCGGGGATGCGCTCCACGCCCTCACTCCGTAAGGGAGGTTGAGGGTGGGGCATGGCCACACCGAATCGCTCTGACTGGAGCAGGATGGGTGGCGCTGGGCCCCAGCCTGCAGACTGGTCTGACCTACCGCCGATCATGCATACCCGTAGGGCGGGATCCTGCCCCACCCGATGGCACCGATCTGATGAGAATGGTGGGGCTGGGCCCCACCCTGCCGCTCAGTCCGGAATGGGTTAGGCGATGACTTCCATGCCTCCCATGTAGCCGCGCAACGCCTCGGGCACGACGATGGAGCCGTCGGCCTGCTGGTAGTTCTCCATCACCGCCACCAGGGTGCGGCCGACCGCCAGGCCCGAGCCGTTAAGGGTATGCACCAGTTCCGGCTTGCCGGTTTCGGGATTGCGCCAGCGCGCCTGCAGACGGCGGGCCTGGAAGTCGAGGAAATTGGAACAGGAGGAGATCTCCCGGTACTTGCCCTGCCCCGGCAGCCAGACCTCCAGGTCATAGGTCTTGGTCGAGGAGAAGCCGATATCGCCGGTACAGAGGGTGACCACCCGGTAGGGCAAGCCGAGTTTCTGCAGGATCGCCTCGGCGTGGCCGGTAAGCTCTTCCAACGCCTCGAACGAGCGCTCGGCCGGCACCGCCTGCACCAGCTCCACCTTTTCGAACTGGTGCTGACGGATCATGCCCCGGGTGTCCTTACCGTAGGAACCGGCCTCGGAGCGGAAACAGGGGGTATGGGCGACCCACTTGCGCGGCATGTAGTCGGCCTCGATGATCTGGTCGCGGATCAGGTTGGTCACCGGCACTTCGGCAGTGGGGATCAGGTAGTAGCCCGATTCGCCGCAGAGCTTGAACAGGTCCTCTTCGAACTTGGGCAGCTGACCGGTGCCGCGCAGGCTGTCGGCGTTGACCATGTAGGGGACGTAGGCCTCGGTGTAGCCGTGCTCGGTGGTGTGGGTGTCGAGCATGAACTGGATCAGGGCCCGGTGCAGACGCGCCAGCGGTCCGGCCATGACGGCGAAGCGGGAGCCGGTGATACGCGCCGCCGCCTCGAAATCGAGCAGACCGCTGGCGTCGCCCAGATCCACGTGATCCTTGGGCTCGAACTCGAACTGACGCGGTTCGCCCCAGCGGCGCTCCTCCCGATTGTCCGCCTCGTCCCTGCCGTCGGGAACCGTTGCATGAGGAATGTTCGGAATCCCCAGCATGATGTCGGAGAGTTCGACCTGTACTTCGCCAAGCGCATCCTGGGCCGCCTTGAGCTTGTCGCCCAGCTCCGCCACCTGGGCCAGCAGGGGCTGGATATCCTCGCCCGCGGCCTTCGCCTTGCCGATCGATTTGGACCGGGAGTTGCGCTCGCTCTGCAGCTCCTCCGCCTCCACCTGCAGCTGTTTGCGACGCTCCTCCAGTTCACGCAGACGCGTGGTGTCGAGTTGATAACCCCGTCGCGCCAGCTGGGCGGCCACGCTGTCCAGGTCGCTTCTTAATAATTTCGGATCCAACATTGATTATTCACTCATATTGACTTGTGCGGTCCAGCTCACGATGTGACCCGGCCCCACCCATTGATGTAAATCCCGCTTGATCTTCTCGGCCCGTTCGGGCTGATCGAAGAACTCCACCACCAGCGGCAGGTCGAGGGAGATATCGAGCAGCGATGATTCGTGCAGCTTGCCGGAGGGCCCGAAACCGGCGATGCCCCGAAAGGCGGTGACACCGCGCACATGCTCCTCCTGTTGCAGAAACTCCAGCAGTTTGCGCAGCTGGTGGTCCCCTTCCGTCAGATAGACCCGGACCATGGTCACTTCGACCTGTGTCATAGCTGTCTCCCGATTACCAGCCCGAACCAGCAGGCCAGGATACAGGCGCTCACACTCAACAGCATGTTCAATCCCGCCTTCAGCAGCTCGGCCTGCTCGATCAGGTTGAGCGTCTCGATGGAGAAGGTGGAAAAGGTGGTAAAGGCGCCAAGAAAACCGATCAGCAGCGCACCGCGCAGCTCAGGCGAGGCGGTCATGCGCTCCAACAGCACCACATAGAGAAAGCCCATCGCCAGAGAGCCGAGTACATTGACCGCCAGCGTGCCATAGGGAAAATTTCTGCCCAGCAGCGCATAGACACCGCTGGAGACCCAGAAACGGAACAGCGCTCCTGCGGCGCCGCCGGCGGCTATGGCAATTACTTGTATCAATCCCGAACCCTTGTATAGGCGGCGGCTGCGCCGTGTGGTTTGCTTCGAAGGCGGGATTATAACCGGCAGACCGGACGGGGTTAAGGGAAAGGGCAATGATTTGACGGCGCGCGTGAACCCGCGACCGTCAGCCAAGGCCTAGGCCCTAGAAGTCCCAACGATAGCCGGCGATGAAGAAGTAGTCGGTGAATTTGGTGGTTTCCAGATCGTTCTCCTCCTTGTACCAGTCGAAGCCGCCCTCGAAGTCCAGGGTGAAGCTTCTGCGCAGCCGGTAATCCATGCGCAGGTAGGGGCTGACCGTCAGGCGGGTGTCGTCATTGTCGGTGCGCTTGCGATAAGCGACGTCGATACGCGGATTGACCCGCCACACGTTGGTGATCGGGTAGCGGCTGCTCACGCCCAGACGCAAGGTGTTTGAGGTACTGGTGTCGTAGTAGCGCAGATTGAGGATGCCGATGTCCCCGGGCTTGAGCAGATCGTTCTTGATCAGCTGGAAGTTGTAGTAGTACTCGTTGCCGGTGTCCTCTACCGCCGCCACGTAGTCGTGGGAGGTGATACCGGTGATTGCATCGATCGTCCCTTGTTGCGGCGTGCCCTTGGTGCTGGTAATGGTGATATCTCCGCTGATCTGCAGGCTCTCCGACAACGGACGACTGGCGCCAAACTGCACGGTGGTCGTTTCCGCGGTCAACTTCTCGGCGCGGGTGTAGATATCATCCTCGGTCTCGAATTTCAGCAGTTCCTCGATCGATTCGATGGGATCGATGACCTGTGGCGTCAGGTTGAAAAGATCGGGATCGTAGTAGTTCCTGATGGCATTGGAAGTCTGCAACAGCGGCGATTTGCGGTAGTCGAGATTCATGTAGAGCCGGGTCTTGTCGGCCAGTGTCCAGTTGCCCTGCAGGGCGAAAATGTCGAGTGCGCCATAGTGAATATCGTAATCGACCAGGCCGAAGAGCGACTTCTCCTGATCGAAATAACGGAACTCGCCGCCGACCGCCTGCCGATCCACCAGTCCATCCACATCCTGATTAATGGCAAACAGGCTCAGGTCCCAGTTCTCGAACAGATTGGCGATGTCGCCGCCGATACCCATGAAGTCCTTGTGTTCATTCAGGAACACATCGCGTGAACTCTCCACCGGCAGACCGGCATAGCCCCGGATAGTGATATCGGGTGTCAATTCGTAGCCCAGCACCAGACCGTCGAAGCGGTTGAGGATACCGCTGGAGCGCAGGCGCTGGCGCCCCATGCGGAAGTTGGTACGCGAGGCGACATGCTCCACATCGACATAGGCGTCGCTCAGGGTCTTGTCATTGCCCGGGCCGTCACTCAGCAGATCCGCCACGTAACTACCGGTCAGCTTCATGCGCACGTCGAGGGACTGGCTGCGGCGGCGGCTGTTGAGATCGACAAAGGTTTCGATCTCGGAACGGGAGACGATATCCTCCTCGTCCCCGGGATTGTCAATCGAATCACGCCGATAGTGCTGGGAGACGCTGCCGTAGGTCTCCCACTCCACTGCCTGCTCCTGCTCCTGATCACGCAGCGGCTCTTTGGGGGTCTTGGGGGCGGTGATCAGGCCCAGCAGTCGCTGCTTCACCCGTTCCGCATCCTCCCCTTCCGGGTATTTTTCGAGAAAGGCCTCGTATTCGGCTTTGGCGTGAGCCCGCTGACCATTGCGTTCGCGCGCCAGGCCCAGCAGCTCCATCGCCTCCTTGGTGTAGTAGTTCTCCGGCTCCTCGAGGAAAGCCTCCAGCATGCGGATCGCCTTGTCGTATTCGCCGGCGGTCATGGCGTGCCGGATCAGCTCGATCATCTTGGTCAGCCGTTCGTCCGCGGGCAGCGGCGGCGGCTCCTCGGCCTGCGGCTCCGGTTCGGACTCAGGCTCTGCCGCACCGGTGGCCAGCTCAGCCACCCCCTCGGCTGCGGCGCCGGCGACACCCTCTGCCGCGGCGGCTCCCGTCGTTGCCGTTGCAGCGGCGGCCGCGGCCCCCACGCCGACCACGCCGGTGACCACACTTTCCCCCGGAGCGAGAGGCGTCTCGGCCATCTCCGCTGCCGGCAGCAGCCCGGACTCGAACAGGGCCTGACGCCGCTCACGGAGGTCGGCGCGATCGATCCAGGCCTTCGGATAGAAGTTCTTCACCGCCTTGAGTTTGGCCTTGGCTTCGTTCTGGGTACGAAAGAAGCCGAGACGCAGACGGTGCCACTCGCTGCCATCCACCACCGTTCGGGTGGTATAGAGCGCCTCATTGGCATCCACCGGAACCGGAGCGATCTGGTTCAGATCGAGAGGCTTGGCCTCGGAAGTCAGGTTGATCACATAGATCACCAACGGCAGCGACTTGACCCTCAATGGCGGTCTGGTCTCCGGCACGTCGATATCGATCATGGGCACCTTTTCGACCTGCGGCAGCTTCGCCGGCTTTTTCAAGACGAACTCCATGACATAGAAGTCGCGACTTTGACGAATGCGAAAGTCCTTCACCGGCGTGGCGAAGGAGACCAGTAGGCTCGAGGTGCCGACGCCGGTGCCCTGATAGACCACCTTGGAAAGCGGAATCTCCTCGGTCGGTTTCCAGCTGAGCTGGTCCCGGGAAAGCAGGTCTTCCAGGTCCACTTCCGGCGTCGGCACGATCTGCAGCTGGATGCCGATCTCGCTGCTTGCGTCGTTGGTGACATGCGAAACGTAGCGTACCGGTATATTGAAGTGGACGGCGATCACATTGTTGTCGCCTTCCATGCGGGTCTCGATACGATCGAGCACACGTGATGCCGCCATGGCCTGCAGGGTGCACGCCATGAGCAGCACGAGCATCAACCCATGCGCGAGGGTGTAACGAATGATCTGTCGCACGCCGCCTATTCCGTCATTACCTGAGTGATTGTTCGCGACATGCTCAATCCCAATTCCTGTCGGACACGCTGTGGCAACGGCTTCCCGCGCAATCACGGTCGTTGCTCAGATTGGTGTGCGGTCCTTCACCCTGCTTGTAGTCGTTAGCATGACAGGCTGCACAATCCGGCTGATAGGCCGGGAAGGGCCAGGGGATCGTCTCGCTGTTGCTGGTGTGGCAGTCGTTACAGGTCAACGCAGTCCGGTGGTCACCCGGGTAGTTGCCCACGTGCACGTAACGGGAGACCGGCAGCCAGCCGCTGGTCGAGTGGCAGCGGTCGCACTGCTGGGTGGTGCCGAAGTGGCCAGACGGCATACCGGTGGCGGAGGTGCCGTTGTGGCAACTGTTGCAGGTGCCGATCACGTCCGCATGATCGACCCGGATCACCGGTATCCAGGAGGTGTTGCGATGGCAATCCTCGCACACGTTCGTGGTCTGTATGTGACTCGCATTCTTGCCGGTCGCCGTGGTGCCGTTGTGACAACTGAAGCAGTTGTTGGAGATGCTGGCATGATCGAAATTCGCCGGCACCCAGCCTGCGGTTGTATGGCACAGATCGCAGGTGTTGTCGCTGGGCACATGGTTGGCGGGCTTGCCAATCGCCGTGGTGCCGTTGTGGCAGCTGAAGCAGGTCCCGATCACATCGTTGTGATCGACCCGAATCACCGGTATCCAGGCGGTGTTGCGATGGCAGTTCTCGCACACGTTGGTGGTCTGGATATGGCCCGGGTTCTTGCCCGTGGCCGTAGTGCCGTTGTGGCAGCTCGAACAGTTCGCCGTGGTGTTGGCGTGATCGAACGTGGCGGGCACCCAGGCGTTGGTGGAATGGCACAGATCACAGGTGTTGTCGCTGGCGATATGGTCCGGCGTCTTGCCCGTTGCGGTGGTTCCGTTGTGACAGCTGAAGCAGGTGCCGATCACATCGGCATGGTCGACCCGGATCACCGGCACCCAGGCGGTGTTGCGGTGACAGTCCTCGCAGACATCGGTGGTCTGGATATGCGCGGTGTGCTTTCCGGTCGCCGAGATGCCGTTGTGGCAACTCGAGCAGTTCGCCGTGGTGCTGGCGTGATCGAAATTGGCCGGTGTCCAGCCACTGGTGGTGTGGCAGGTCTCGCAGTCGTTGCCGCTCTGGATGTGCGAGGCGCTCTTACCGATGGCCGTGGTGCCGTTGTGGCAGCTGAAGCAGGTGCCGATGACATCCGCATGATCGACCCGGATCACAGGCACCCAGGCCGTATTGCGGTGACAGTCCTCGCACACGTTGGTGGTCTGTATGTGAGAAGCGTTCTTACCGGTGGCGGAAGTGCCGTTGTGGCAGGTCGAACAGTTGGCCGTGGTGCTGGCATGATCGAAATTGGCGGGCACCCAGCCATTGGTGGTGTGACAGGTTGCGCAGTCATTTCCGCTCTGGATATGCGCCGCATGCTTGCCGATCGCCGTGGTGCCGTTGTGACAGCTGAAGCAGGTACCGACCACATCATTGTGATCGACCCGGATCACCGGCACCCAGGCGGTGTTGCGATGACAGTCTTCGCACAGGTTGTTTGTCGTGATGTGGTTGGCGTCCTTACCGGTGGCGGTCGATCCGTTGTGACAGCCGGCGCAATCGGAGGTCACATTCGTGTGATCGAAGTCTGCCGGCAACCATCCAGCCGTGGTATGGCAGATGGCACAATCCTGCGTGGTAGGCACGTGGTCGGCGGTTTTACCGGTCGCCGTGGTGCCATTATGGCAGCTGCTGCATGTACCGATCACATCGGCATGGTCGACCCGGATCACCGGCACCCAGGCGGTGTTGCGGTGACAGTCCTCGCAGATGTTGTTGGTCGAGATATGGGTCGGATTCTTGCCTGTGGCCATGGTGCCGTTGTGGCAACTGGCGCAATTTGCGGTGATGCTGGCATGGTCGAAGGTCGCCGGAATCCAGCCGTTGGTGGTGTGGCAATCCGAACAGACGTTGTTGCTGGCGATATGATTCGGCGTCTTACCTGGCGCCGAGACTCCGTTGTGGCAGCTGAAGCAGGCGCCCTGCACCTGAGTATGATCGACTCGCGTTACCGGCACCCAGGCGGTGTTGCGGTGACAGGCCTCGCAGACGTTGGTGGTCTGGATATGCGTCGCGTTCTTGCCCGTGGCCGAGGAGCCGTTATGGCAGCTCGCACAATTGCTGGTGACGCTGGCATGGTCGAAATTGGCCGGCACCCAGGCATTGGTGGTATGGCAGTCGGTACAGACATCGGGACTGGCGATGTGGTTGGCGGATTTGCCGGTTGCGATGCTGCCGTTGTGGCAACTCGAGCAGGCGCCCTGCACATGGGCGTGGTCGACCTGGGTCGCGGGTACCCAGGCGGTGACGCGATGGCAGCTCTCACAGACTTGGGTCGACGGGATGTGACGTGCGTGCTTTCCGGTGGCGGTGGTGCCATTGTGGCAGCTCGAGCAATTACCGGTGACCCCCGCATGGTCGTAGGTTCCGGAACTCCAGGAGATGGTGTTGTGACAATCCTCGCAGGGCCTGCCGTTGGTGGCGATGTGGGAGGGCGACTGCCCGGTGGCGGTCACGCCATTGTGGCAGCTGACACAAGCACCCATCACCGCGGTGTGATCCACCCGGCTGACGCGGGTCCAGCTGAAGGTGGAGTGACAGAACTGGCAGGTATTGCTGGTTTGAATATGGTCGGAGCTTTTACCGGTGCTGGTGGTACCGTTATGGCAATTGCTGCAATCGTCTGAGACATTGCTGTGATCGAATCGGGCATGACGCCAGTCGGTCGTGGTATGGCAGTCGTCGCATTGGTCGTCGCTCTGCACGTGATTCGGGGATTTGCCATCAGCGCGTACATTGTTATGGCAGTTTTCGCACTCCTGAGGCGTGCCGACGAACAGACCGTTGACATGACAGCTGTCGCACTCCACGTTGCGATGCCCGCCGGTCAAGGGAAAGCCGGTGGCGAAATGGTCAAAATCACTGATCGCCGCGACCGCGGTGTGGCTGAGTGATGTCGCCAGCGCCAACAGCAGCCAGGCGAGCACCCAGCTGATTCCGGCGAAGCGGCGCGTCGTGTGGTCGTTTTTCATCGTCACGCTGTTCATAGGTTATCTCTACTGTTGTTAGCGCTGTTGTCAGCGAAACACAGGCTCCTTGAAAGTTTCTGTACTGTGGCAGCGATCGCAGTGGCGTCCGAAACCTCCTCGGTGAACGTCATCCACCCGATGGCAGCCGAAACACTGCTTCGACAGTTTTTTCTGCTCTTCCAATGAAACCCGGTGACAGGCCTCGCAGACGAGTTCCTTATGTTTTCCTTCGAGCTTGTAATCGGTCTGGATATCGTGATCGAACGTCCATAGCATCCAAGCATTGGGGTTGTGGCACTCTCCGCACTTCTTGCCCATGCGCCCCTCGTGCACATCTTCCTCCTTGTGGCAGGAGAGGCATTCGATAGACGCCTCCTGAAACTGAGCACTGAGGTGGCACTGCTCGCAGGCGGTCACACTGTGGATACCAATCAGTGGGAAACGGGTGATGTCGTGCTCGAAAAACACCCGCTGATTCCAAGCAGTCTCGTTGTGGCAGTAGCCGCAGTTTTCACCCTGCTCTCCCTTGTGAACATCGACCGCCCGATGGCAGTCGATGCAGGTGGCGTCTTTAAGTGCATCCATCGCGGCCGTGCGATGACAGGCACTGCAGACCAAATCCTTGTGCTGTCCCTTGATTGCGAAGGGTGTGTCCTTGTCGTGATCGAAGTCGGTCTTCTTCCAACTCTCCACGTTATGGCACTCCTGGCACTTCTCACCGTTGCGCCCCTTGTGCTCATCGTCTTTCTCATGACATGCGATACAGTTCTTCTCCAGCTTCTTGGCATAGGGCCCCTTGACGTGGCAGGTATCGCACTTCACCGCTTCGTGGCGGCCCTCAAGTGGAAACTCGGTATCCTTGCCATGATCGAAGACCAGCTTCTTCCACTCGTAGCTGCCATGACACTTTTCGCACTTGTTCTCATAGCGCCCGTTGTGGACGTCGTTGATCAGATGGCAGCTGTAACAATCCTTCGGCGTATCCTTGTAGTGCTCGTCCGCGTGGCACAGTTTGCAGTCGATATCCTTGTGCCTGCCGATCAACTTGTATTCGGTGTCCTTGTCGTGGTCGAAGGCCTGTTCGCGCCAACTCTTCTCGTTGTGGCACTTGTCGCACTCCTCTCCCAGCTTGCCTTTGTGCGCATCATCAGCTTTGTGGCAGTCGAAGCAGACGCTCGAAGCGTCCCGGTACTTTTTCAGCTCCTGGGTATGGCAGAGCCGACAGGATAGGGTCTGATGCGCACCCTTGAGTTCGAAATCGGTCTGCCCGTGGTCGAACGATTCCGTGTCCAGGTTCACCACGTCGCGGTCACGCCCTTTGTGGTCCGTATGGCAGTGTTTGCAATCCCTGGCCAGATCCTTATCCAGACGACCGTGATAGCCCTCGCCCTTGTCGATATCGAGCTTGATGTCGTCATGATCATGACAGGAGAGGCAGCGTCCCGCCTGGCTCGCCTTTTTCAGAGTTTCATGACAGCTCTCGCACTTCTCCTCGAACTCGGCGTGGCCCTCGATCACCGGTCCGGGCATGAGCAACAGATCGAGCTTGCCTGCCAGCGCCGGCATCGAGACCAAACACAGACAGCACAGCACAATGTGCTGAAGCCGTTGCCGCAGGAAAGACTTCACGAGCAACTACCGCAGCTGCCTGATTTAATAAGCGTGTACGGCATAGACATGCACAAACCCCGTAACCACCATCATAATGAACAGCGGCATGTGCAACAGATGCCAGATAGCGAACAACCGTTCGTAGAAATGAAATTCGAGAATTTGACGCAGCACTCTCCGATGATCCAGCAACATGCTGCGCATGCGCATCTGTTTGCGCCTTACCTTGGCCCGATCCCAACCCTTCAAGTGGGCTGCCGCCAACAGTTTTTTGTTCAGCGCCCGAATCACCGAATGGTAGAGTCGCGCCGCCGTGTAACGCATGCTGAACCAGTGGATCGCGCTGGCCAGGGGACCCCTGGGGGCGTGTAAGACACGTTGCTCGTAATCGGTCAGCAGCTGTTTCGCCTTCGGCTGCAGGTCGAACAGAGGGCCAAGCTTCTTGCTTATCATCTCTGAATCGGCCCGCAGCGAAGCGAAGGTCGCCTTTCTGCCGTAGAGGCCATAGTGGATCCGGGTATAGAAGTAACGGCCGAAAAGACCGCTGATGGCGACGATCAGCATGCTGAACAACGCGATCCTGCCGTTCAGCGATCCCAGGTGGTAGCTGGAATGCATCATGATCAGAACCGGGCCGAGCACCCCAAACACCATATGCAGACGGAACCAGAATTTGACCGTCAGCCATTTCGACATGAAATGGAACCGCTTGCGCATGGGATAGAGCAGAAGCAGCAGCATCAGGCTGCCTCCGACGATGCCTAACCAATAGCCCCAGCCATCCTCCGCGGTCCAGACCGCCTGTGTCCGGTTGAGCCAGCCCATATAGAGGAGCAAGAGGGCAAACAGGGTGAAAGCCAGGGTACTCATGAGCCCCGCGGCTCGCTTCAGGCTGCTGAATACCCCCTGAAACATCGGTTTCGTATCTTGGGTCGCAAGGGTGGCCGTTTCCATCAAATCACCTGTTTGGGTATAAAATTGCCGAAATTTTTTTTCGATTTCTGCAAAATGCGTGTCGAATCAATACCAGCGCCACGCGTCTCAGATCATATTATGGGAGATTTTTCCCATCTATGAGAAGCTTCACAGAAATACAACTTGGTACGATTATCAGAGCGGCCGATTAATATAATCTTAAATCCGTCATGGATTTATTTGGGGAATAATTCACAATAAGGCCCTGGACCCTGAATATCACTACCCCGCTTTCAACCCATTTCGATGCAGCTCACTTTCGACCTCTATCTGATCTATCTCTTTCCCATCGTCTTGATATGGGCCATTTATATCGCCCATAAGAGATTGAAAAGCAGAAAGAATCTAGCTGTAATGCAGGAGGAACTCGAGGCCGGCCTGACCGAGCCGGCCTCGCTGCACCCGCTGATCGATCCGGCCAAGTGCATGGGGTGCGGTACCTGTGTCAAGGCTTGCCCGGAGCAGCACAACCATCCCGTGTTGGGACTGATTGACGGCAAGGCACAGCTGATCGCACCCACCAACTGCATTGGGCACGGGGCCTGCAAGACCGCCTGTCCCTTCGACGCCATCACGCTGGTTTTCGGAACTGAGAGGCGTGGCGTGGATATCCCCGTTCTGAATCCCAATTTTGAGACCTCAAAACCAGGCATCTATATCGCCGGTGAACTGGGCGGTATGGGCCTGATCCGAAACGCGATCGAACAGGGCTACAAGGCGCTGGATCACATCCAGGCGGACCTGAAATCCAAGCGCTGTGAAGCACCCTACGACGTCGTGATCGTGGGTGCGGGACCGGCGGGTTTCAGCGCCTCCCTGCGCGCCATTGAGAAAAAGCTGCGCTACAAGACCATCGAGCAGGACTCTCTCGGCGGCACCGTATTCCAATTTCCCCGCGGTAAGCTGGTGATGACGGCGCCGGTCAATCTGCCCATGGTCGGCGAGATGAAATTTACCGAAACCACCAAAGAGGAGCTGCTGGCATTCTGGCAGCAGGTCGAAAAGAAGAGCGGAGTCAAGATCAGCTATCACGAGCGGGTCGAGGCCATTGCGGCCAGCGTTAAGGGTGGGTATGAGGTGAAGACCAATAAGGACGTCTATCACACCCGCAGTGTGCTGCTGACCATTGGTCGCCGAGGCACGCCAAGAAAACTGGGGGTCGAGGGTGAGGAGATGAGTAAGATCACTTACCGTCTGATCGATCCTGAACAGTATCGCAATCAGCATGTCCTAGTGGTTGGCGGGGGTGATAGCGCACTGGAGGCGGCCACCAGTATCGCCGATCAACCCGGCACCACGGTCACCCTCTCCTACCGCAGCAGTGCGTTCGGCAGGGCCAAACGCAAGAATCGGGAACGGGTCGACAGGGCGGTGGATGCCGGCCGGATCAACCTGCTGTTCAATTCCAACGTCCTATCCTTTTCTTCGGACAGCGTCATCATCGAACAGAAGGGTAATCAGATCGAGATTCCCAACAACGCGGCGATCATCTGTGCCGGCGGCATCCTGCCCACAGGATTTCTGAAGGAGACCGGCATCAATGTGGAGACCAAGCATGGTACAGCCTGAAATACCCACCCGTCAGCAAGCAAACAGCGTGAACGGCTGGGTCTTGCTGGCACTGTTGCTGAGCCTGTTGGCGGCTTCCCTGTGCCAGGCGGCGACCCATGAGGAGGCCGAAGCCGCGGTCAGAATGCGGGATTTCGAAAAGGCGGCACAGATCTATCTCGAAATGTCCAAGGCGGGAGACAAGGAGGCCCAATTCGCACTGGGAAACCTGTACCGTTCCGGGCGCGGAGTTAAAAAGGATCATCAACAGGCCTTCGTCTGGTTCTCCAAGGCGGCGCAACAGGGGCACGTCAAGGCGCAGTACACCACTGGCACGCTCTACGAAAACGGCTGGGGTGTGAAGGCCGACACCGAGCAGGCCAAAACCTGGTACGCCCGCGCGGCCGAAGGGGGTGACCGCATGGCGGCGAAGCGGCTCGAACGTCTGGCCACGGCGTCTCCCTTGCAGGATCTGAACAAAAACCAGACCACCGAACTGCTCAACCGGGCGGCCGCTGCCGGAAAGGCCGAGACCCTTCGCCGCCTGCTGGCGGCCGGAGCACCGGTCAACGGCAGGGACAAGTTCGGACGCAGCGCGCTGCACGAGGCTGCGATCAACCAACAGGCCGAGAGTGCAGAAGTCCTGCTCGCGGCCGGCGCCGATCCCAATACCCGGGACAGCCTGGGCGACGCTCCGCTGCACACCGCTGCCGGCCTGGGCGACATGAAGGTCGGTCGCGCCCTGCTGCAGTCGGGCGCCGATGCCGAAATCAAGGATGCCAACGGCAACACCCCCCTGTTGGTGGCCACAGGCAAAAACCAACAGCAGATGGTGGACCTGCTGCTGCGTCAGGGTGTCACGGTCAATGCCCGCAATGCCAAGAAGCAGACCGCCCTCGATCTGGCGCAATTGAGAAAGTTCGACCAGGTGGCCGCCCGACTGAAAGCGGCGGGCGGCTTGGCCACTGCGCAGAAGGACAACAAACGAGATTTTCCCGATCTTGCCAAGATTCAGCAGTCCGTCAACTCGGTCGCCAGCGCGGACAAGGAATCCAATCCCCATGCCGGCTGGAGTCCACTGCATCTCGCCGCCTGGCGAGGTCAGATGCCGCTGATCGAGGCGCTGGTCGCCAAAGGGGGCGGTCTCAACGGCCTCGACCCCGAAGGCTTCACTCCGCTCGGTCGCGCGGTATGGCAGGGACAGGAGAAAGCGGCAAACTACCTGCTGAAGCACGGCGCGGATCCTAACCTCACTGGCGACAACAACCCCACCCCTCTCCTGCTGGCGGCGCGTGGCGACCATCTCAAGCTGACGGAAACACTGCTGACCAAGGGAGCGCGCGTCAATGTGTCCGACGAAAACGGCGTCACGGCGCTCCACCACGCGGTGGAAAACAAAAACCGTGAGATGGCCGCCCGCCTGCTGTTTCAGGGCGCCGATGCCAACGCCATCACGAAAGATGGCGTAACCCCCCTGATCCTCGCCGTCAATCAGCGACAGCCGATGATCGTCAAAACCCTGTTGAACCGCGGCGCAGCGGTCGACAAGTCAGACAAGAAAGGGCGCCCTCCCCTCTATCACGCCATCGATGCCGGCAATCGCGAGAGCCTCGATCTGTTGCTGGAAGCCGGCGCCAAGATCGATCTCCAGGCCAAGGACGGGGTGACGCCGATGATGCATGCCGCCGCCCTGGGGCATGCCGATGTGGTGGAACTGCTGCTGAAGCAGGAGACCCGGATCGACCGCGAAAGCGACAACGGCAATACCGCCCTGATGCTGGCGGCGCGCAACGGTTCCATACGTACCGTGGAGCTGTTGCTCAGGCGCGGGCCGGACATCAATCACCGGAACAAGGCCGGCAATACCGCACTGATGCTGGCGGCTCAGGAGGGCCACATGGCCGTGGTCAAGCGGCTGATGGCCGCCGAGGCCGATGCCCTCGTGCTCAATCTACGCCGTGAAGACGCCGAAAAGCTGGCGACACAGGCCGGACATGACGGTGTCGCGGCCTATATCGCCGAGCATAAAGGAAGCGGTGGTCTGCTCGATCTCATGCGCTGATTCAAGGTGAGTACAAGCCGGCCGCCCCCCGGAGTCACATCCCCGCTTCCGCGGCCCGGGCCAGATATTCCTGGTAGGCCGGGATTGCAATTGCCGCCAGGATCCCTACCACGGCCACCAGCAGGAGAACGACCACGATGGTGACTGCCGCGCCCTTATTGGGAGGCGGTTGCGGCCCAAACCGGTTGACGCCTTCGGTCCCGGGCAGGATCCAGAAGATCAGCGGCACGAGCGGAATCAGCAGGATCAGGCTCAGCCAGCCGCTCACGTTGAAGTCGTGGCATCGCTGAATCGTCAGCAGTACGTTGATGACGACCATGGCTCCATATCCCAAGACGAATATGCCGATCAGGAACAGACCCGCCAGATCCTGTGACAGACTCATTCCCGCAACCCCGGAAAGCGCCGCCATGACCAGATAGACCGCGAAGGTGATGCCGATGGTGTACGCGATATAGCGCAGGCGCCCGATACGCCCTTTGGCGGTGAGGATCTTGATCGGACCGTAGGCTTCCTGCTCGCCCAGGAGCTCGGTCTGTGGGGGGGAATAGGGGCTGGCTGCTTCCATTGTGAATTCCTTTGTCAGTGCTGAGGAGATGACGACTCGACCGTTCCGAGCGTCTTGGCTGTTAACGACAGCTCTCGACCATGACTTTAATCGGGAGAGCGCTCCCGGCCCCGATCGGTTGCAGCGGGGTATCCGTCCGCGACCACAGGTCCGGCCTCCTGAGCGGTACTGATCACAGATGATTAGCCAGCGGAAACCGAAAGCAGCGGGCAGCAGGCGCCCAACGTGGATGACCGGCGGCACGCCGGTTCCGGCGCCTGGCGCAGGACCGCGGCTAATCCTTTTTTGACGCCTCTTCGTCCAGCCGGCGCAGCATGGCCAGCTTCTCCGCGATCTTGATCTCCAGGCCCCGATCGACCGGGTGGTAGTAGCGGTGCCCGGCCAAGGGCTCCGGCATATAGTTCTCACCGGCGGCATAGGCGTTGGGCTCGTCGTGCGCGTAACGGTAGGCCCTGCCGTAGTCGAGCTCCTTCATCAGCCTGGTCGGGGCGTTGCGCAGGTGCAGCGGCACCTCCAGCGAGCCCGAGGCCTTGGCCTCCGCCTGAGCCGCCTTCCAGGCCATGTAGACCGCATTGCTCTTGGCTGCACAGGCCATGTAGACCACCGCCTGGGCGATCGCCAGCTCCCCTTCCGGGCTGCCGAGGCGCTGCTGCACCTGCCAGGCGTTGAGAGCCAACTCCAGGGCCCGCGGGTCGGCGTTGCCGATATCCTCCGAGGCCATGCGCACCACCCGGCGCGCCACGTAGAGCGGATCGCAGCCGCCGTCGAGCATACGCGCCAGCCAATAGAGCGAGGCGTCAGGGGCCGAGCCGCGCACCGACTTGTGCAGGGCGGAAATCTGGTCGTAAAAGGCCTCCCCACCCTTGTCGAAACGGCGCAGGGTGCCGCTGGCCACCTCCTCGATCAACGCCAGGTCGATGCTATCGCCCTCGACCAGATCGCTGGCGATCTCCAGCAGGTTGAGTGCGCGCCGCGCGTCACCGTCCGCGGCCTCGGCCAGCAAGCGCCTGGCCTCGTCGCTGATGGTCAGCGAGGCCTCACCCAAACCCCGCTGCCGATCGTGCAGCGCCTGCTCGAGGATGCGCTCGATCTCTTCGTTGGCGAGCGCCTTGAGCACATAGGTGCGGGCCCGCGAGAGCAAAGCGTTGTTGAGCTCGAAGGAGGGGTTCTCGGTGGTGGCGCCGATGAAGACCACCGTGCCGTCCTCCACGTGGGGCAGGAAGGCATCCTGCTGCGACTTGTTGAAGCGGTGCACCTCGTCGATAAAGAGCACCGTGGGACGTCCCGTCTGCTGCTGGAAATGGCGCGCCTGATCGACCGCGGCGCGGATGTCCTTGACCCCCGAGAGCACCGCGGAGAGGCTGAGAAACTGGGCACCGGAGTGGTGGGCGATGAGCCGCGCCAGGGTCGTCTTGCCGGTCCCCGGCGGCCCCCAGAAGATCATGGAGTGGAGCCTGTCCTCCTCGATCGCCCGACGCAGGGGTTTGCCCTGGGAGACGATCTGGTTCTGGCCCACGAACTCGTCAAGATTGCGCGGCCGCATACGGTCGGCCAGCGGCCGGTACTCACCGCCCTGCTCCGTCGAGAAGAGATCGGGCTCGCTCATAGGTCGCCGATGAGGTCGATCTGAGGGGGTGGCACGAAGACGAAGAGCTGGGGCGCGAGCTGCGGATTGCGCTGTATGTCGTAGAAGATGAAACGGGTGACCTGGCCGAAGTTGTCGTACATCTCCATGCGCTGCAACTGATTTTCCGCCAGACCGAGCCGGACCTTGGCGAACTGGGCCTCCTTCTCCTTGGGCCGCAGCTCGAGCCAGCTGAAGCCCTCCCGCTCGCCCTGATCCTCCAACTCGAAATTCTCCTCCACCGGCGCGCTGCCGCTCAACAGCTGGGCGGGGGTCCCCTTGAGCGCGGCCTTCTGGCTCCGATGGGAGACCTGCTCCAGTTCCAGGTCGTGCAGCCAGATGCGGTTGCCATCCGCCACGATCACCTGGGTCGCCGGATCCTCGTATTCCCAGCGCAGTTGACCGGGACGCTTGAGATAGAAGACGCCGCTGCTGGCATAGACGTTTTCGTCATCGGGCTGCTGGATGGTCTGGCGGAAACTGGCCTGCAGGGTGTGCAGGTCCTGCATGAAGAGCTTGAACTGCTGCAGACCATCGGCGGCAGGGGCTGCAAGCACAACACCAGCCCACAGCAGAAGAATCAGAACGGGGTAACGGAATTTCATACTCACTCGTATTCAGACATGGAGTCTGAGCATTGATTCAAGGCTTGGGAACGATTTGCGGTTGATCGGTGCGGCAAGCCGCACCCTACACCATCTACTCAATAGGTCGAACCTTTCCTTAGGGTGCGGCCTGCCGCACCGTTTCGTGCTCAATCTTTCGGCGGCGGCGGCGCCAGCACGGCCCGGCTGCCGTTGCTCTCGGCCGGTCCCACCACCCCGGTACGTTCCATCTCCTCGATCATGCGCGCAGCCCGGTTGTAACCGATCTTCAGCCGCCGCTGGACGCCCGAGATCGAAGCCCGGCGGGTCTCGGTGACGATCTGCACCGCCTCGTCGTAGAGGGGATCGGCGTCCTCCGTATCTCCCCCCTCGGCGGGAAAGCCGGGTATGGACTCACTGGCCTCCTGCAGGATCTCCTCCAGGTAGTCGGGCTGTCCGGTCGACTTCAGGTGCTTGACCACCCGGTGCACCTCGTTGTCGTCGACGAAGGCGCCGTGCACCCGCATCGGGATGTTGCTGCCGGTGCCCATGTAGAGCATGTCGCCGTGGCCCAGCAGGTGCTCCGCCCCCATCTGGTCCAAGATGGTCCGCGAATCGACCCGCGAGGAAACCTGGAAGGCGATACGGGTCGGGATGTTGGCCTTGATCAGGCCGGTGATCACGTCCACCGACGGCCGCTGGGTGGCCAAGATCAGATGGATGCCGGAGGCGCGCGCCTTCTGCGCCAGGCGGGCGATCAGCTCCTCGACCTTCTTGCGGGCCATCATCATCATGTCGGCCAGCTCGTCGATAACGACCACGATATAGGGCAGGGGTTCCAGCGTAGGATGGGCCATGGCCTCGATGATGGCGTCCGATTCGGGCTGAAACAGGGGGTCCTTGAGCGGCTCATCCTTCTTGATCGCCTCTTTCACCTTGCGGTTGTAGCCGACGATGTTTCTCACGCCCAGCGAGGCCATCAGCTTGTAGCGCCGCTCCATCTCGCCGACGCACCAGCGTAGGGCGTTGGCCGCCTCCTGCATGTCGGTCACCACCGGCGTCAGCAGATGGGGGATGCCCTCGTAGACCGACAGCTCCAGCATCTTGGGGTCGACCATGATCATCCGCACCTCGTCGGGTTTGGACTTGTAGAGCAGGCTCAGGATCATGGCGTTGATGGCCACCGACTTGCCGGAGCCGGTGGTGCCGGCGATCAGGGCGTGCGGCATCTTGGCCAGATCGGCGCACATGGGGTTGCCGGCGATGTCCTTGCCCAGGGCCAGGGTCAGGGGCGATTTGGCCGCCTCGTAGACCTCCGACTGCAGCACCTCGCTGAGGAACACCGTTTCGCGATACTCGTTAGGGATCTCCAGGCCGATGACCGACTTGCCGGGGATCACCTCCACCACGCGCACGGCTATGGTGGAGAGGGCCCGGGCCAGGTCCTTGGACAGGCCGGTGATCTTGCTCACCTTGGTGCCGGCCGCCAGCTGCAGCTCATAGAGGGTGACCACCGGCCCCGGATGGACCGCCACCACCTGCACGTCGATATCGAAATCGGCGAACTTCAGCTCCACCTGGCGCGACATGGCCTGCAGCGCCTCCTCGGAGTAGGCCTGCACCGTCTGCCGCGCCGGATCCAGCAGCGAGAGCGGCGGCAGCTCGCTGTTGGGATCGGCCTCGAACAGGGGCACCTGGCGCTCCTTCTCCACCCGCTGGCTCGCCTTCGGGGCCTTGATCACCGGTTCGATGCGGGGCTGCTTGCGGGTCTCCGCCTTCTTCTGCTCCTGCTTGATCAGGGCGACTCGCTCCTGACGCGCCCTCTTCGCCGCCATGCGTTCGCGCAGGTGGACATAGAAGAGATAGCCTTTGCGCGCCAGCGTCAGCATCAGCCCCCCCAGCAGATCCATCACCGTGAACCAGGAGACCCCGGTGAAGAGGGTGAAGCCGCTGAGAAACAGGGCTAGCATCAGCAGCGTGCTGCCGGAGCGGCTGAAGGTGGCCTCGAAATAGCCGCCCAGGGAACCGCCGAGCACGCCACCGGTACCGGTCGGCAGGGCCTCGCCCAGCTGGCTCGCGTGCAGCGCCGCCAGGGCGCAACCCGAGGCGAGCGTGATAAAGAAACCGAGCCAGCGCACCAGCACCAGATTGAGGTTGATGGTGTCGTCCGGATTGCGCCGGCGGAACACCAATACCGCGCTCCAGCTCAGCATCACGGGAAACAGGTAGGCGAAGAAGCCGAACAGGTAGAGGAAGACATCGGCGAACCAGGCGCCGACCGGACCGCCGGAGTTCAATACATGCACCGTGGGCCCGGTGTAGGACCAACCCGGATCCTGCGGCGAATAGGTGAAGAGCGACAGCAGCAGATAGCCGCTGAGACAGAACAGGCTCCACATGATGCCTTCACGCAGGGCGTGGCTGACATGGCGCTGAAAAGGGCTCTGTTCCACCATCTCTCGGCTTTTGGCCTGGGCTGTCATGCTGAATGATATTCCTTTCGAATTATATATTTACGATAAATTATTATTCTAAGTTC
Source organism: Sedimenticolaceae bacterium (assembly GCA_050305975.1). Taxonomy (GTDB): domain Bacteria; phylum Pseudomonadota; class Gammaproteobacteria; order Chromatiales; family Chromatiaceae; genus Thiodiazotropha. Next base: position 20,616 of record JBNLGI010000220.1, read on the forward strand.
ACAGATACTGTTCACGCAAGGCGGGATAGACCAGTTCGCCGTTGGCGAGATTGACCGCGCCGCTGAGTCGCTGATCCTCCCGCCAGTCCGCTCCCGTCAGCGGTTTGAGATAGGGAATCAGCGCCGCCGAAAGCGCCTGGGAGGCACTGCGCGGCACCGCGCCGGGCATATTGGTGACCGCGAAGTGGGTGACATCGGCGACCCGGTAGGTCGGATCCTCGTAGGTGGTCGGTCGGGTGGTTTCGATGCACCCCCCCTGATCCACCGAAATATCCACCACCACACTGCCCGGGGCCATGCTTTCGACCTCCGCGTGGCTCACCACATGGGGAGCGCGGCTGCCGGGAACCAGCACCGCACCGATCAACAGGTCGGCGGAGGCCACCGCCGCCTCGATGCTGTGTGCGTAGGGGTAGAGGGCGGTGACATTGTCGCCGAGGGCGCGCATCTCCAGCATACGCTCGCGCTGCCGGTCGAAGACGGTGACCCGGGCGCCCATGGCCGCCGCCAGACGGGCGGCGTTGCCGCCGGCCTGACCGCCGCCGATGATCACCACATGTCCCCGTTCCGCCCCGGGCAAGCCTCCCAACAGCAGCCCCTTGCCACCCTCGGGACGGTGCAGCAGGGTGGTTCCGATCTGCACCGCCAGGCGGCCGGCGATATCGCTCATGGGCGCCAGTAACGGCAATCCGCCCCCATCCGAGAGCGTCTCGAAGGCGATTCCGATGACGCCGGAGTCGAGAAGCCGGCTGGTCAGCCGTTCGTCCGCCGCCAGGTGCAGATAGCAGAACAGCAACTGGCCCTCCCGCAGCATCTCCGGCTCGGGGCCATAGGGCTCCTTCACCTTGATGACCAGGTCGGCTTCTGCATAGACCGTCTGCGCATCGGAGACCGTCTCCACCCCCAGCTGCCGGTAGCGCTCATCGGGATAACCGCTGAGCAGACCGGCGCCGCTTTCGAGCAGTACCCGATGTCCCGCCTTGACCAGTTCGCCGCAGGCCTCGGGCACCAGGCCGACCCGGCCTTCCAGGGGTTTGATCTCTTTGGGTATGCCGATTTTCATAAACTGACGTCTCGGGTGGTTGGGCAAGGGGTTGCGGATAGACTCAGGCTGATCCTGAGGCACGGCTGCCGCCTCGCAGCGGGCAGATTACCCTGCCCCAGGCCCGGAATCTTTACCCCTGGAGGATGTTTCCGTAGTATTCCCGCATTCTTTTGCGTGGACTTGGAACAGGGTCACCGAATCCCGCTTCGGCCTGGCCAAGACCGCATACCGTTCAAAACCTGGAACCTGCCCTGACGGGGCTGTCCATCCAGCTGGAGTTAGTATACATGAGCGAAACCAAGCATTGCCGCCTGTTGATTCTGGGTTCCGGACCTGCCGGCTACACCGCTGCCGTCTATGCCGCCCGCGCCAACCTGGAACCGGTGCTGGTCACCGGCATGGAACAGGGCGGTCAGCTGATGACCACCACCGAGGTGGACAACTGGCCCGGCGATCATGCCGGGGTGCAGGGCCCGGATCTGATGGAGCGCATGCGCCTGCACGCCGAGCGTTTCAACACCGAGATCATCTTCGACCACATCAACAAGGCGGAGCTCGGCGAGCGTCCCTTCCGCCTCACCGGCGATTCGGCGGTCTACACCTGTGATGCCCTGATCATCTGCACCGGCGCCTCGGCCAAATACCTGGGGCTGGAGTCGGAACAGACCTTCCGCGGACGCGGCGTCTCCGCCTGCGCCACCTGTGACGGTTTCTTCTACCGCAACCAGAAGGTGGCGGTGATCGGCGGCGGCAACACCGCCGTGGAAGAGGCCCTCTATCTCTCCAACATCGCCTCCGAGGTGGTGGTGGTGCATCGCCGCGACCAGTTCCGCTCCGAAAAGATCCTCTCCGACCAGCTGAAGAAGAAGGCCGATGAGGGCAACGTCACCATCATGTGGGACCACGTGCTGGACGAGGTGCTGGGCGACCAGTCGGGCGTCACCGGCATGCGCATCAAGAACGTGAAGGACGACAGTACCCAGGATATCGATCTGCAGGGCGTCTTCATCGCCATCGGCCACAGCCCCAACACCGGTCTGTTCGAGGGGCAGCTGGAGATGCAGAACGGCTGGCTCAAGACCAGGGGCGGTATCGAAGGCAATGCCACCCAGACCTCGATTCCCGGCGTCTTCGCCGCCGGTGACGTCATGGATCACGTCTATCGTCAGGCCATCACATCGGCGGGAACCGGCTGTCAGGCGGCACTCGATGCCGAACGCTATCTGGATGCGCTGGCCGCTCAAAAATAGACGAGACCGATCGGGCCTCGCCGATTGAGAGCAGGCCCGATCGGCCGGTCAGCCCGCCGGCCCGAATGGCCCATCGACCACGGCTGGCCGACACGCGCAGCTCACCCCCTCTCGCGGGCGATGCTGCCCATCACATAGGCGCAAAGCAGGATCTCCTGAAAGCGGGTCAGTCCGTGGAACTGGATACCGTGGACGAAGGTCCTGGCATCCCCTTCCCGTTTCACCTCCCGAACATTGCGGATCTTGCCCATCACTTTCAGGACATCCTCACCGCCACAGACCGAGATCGGATGCGTAACCTGGAGGACGGTCCCTACCCCTCCCAGCTGCTCACCATAGATCACGCGGGCTCCGGTCTTGCTGATATCGGAGATGAGCACCTGATGCTCGGACGCATCCCCTTCTGTCGGCTTGCTGGCAGTCGCGCGAATCTCGGTCGGAACCCGGGGTGCATTGCGCACCACCGCGATCTCCACCTCATCCGGGTAAGCCAGATGGAGATAAGGGAATGGTTTAGAGGACACCTTCAGGACGTGGGCCACGAAACCGAAGATATTGCTCCCCTGCAGTATTCGGACAGTGAAGGCCTGACCCTCGCGCACGATAATCGCCTTACCCTGTTTGCGCGGTGTCGAGATGATCAGGCTTTGGCCCGGCAAAAAACCGATCAAGGTAGTGGCATAACGATCCTGTATATCACTGGGTGGCGCGAACTGCAGTTGCAGTACATCTCCGATCTGCAGGTGTTTGACAGGGTCTGACAAAGGCGACTCCGAAAGCGGGCCGGTTTACCCGGCAACTGTGTGGATATCGAATGATGCGAATTTTTTTCAAGCGAAACAAGTGACTGATAGGATATCCGAAATCTTCGCTGCAGATCTTAAACAAGAGCAATGATCTTTCTTCTCGACGAGGACCCCGGCGCGCCCTTCCCCGAAGTCTCCCTGGCGGAGCGTGACCCCAACGGCCTGCTGGCGGTGGGAGGTGATCTCTCGCCAGAACGCCTTTACAACGCCTATCTGAAGGGTATTTTTCCATGGTTCAGTGAGGATGAGCCCATCCTCTGGTGGTCACCCGACCCCCGTACCGTACTCTTTCCCGAGCAGATCAAAGTCAGCCGAAGTCTTCGCAAGACACTGAAAAAAAAGATCTTTAGTGTCAGCTTCGACAGGGATTTCGAGGCCGTGATCCAGGCATGCGCGGAACCTCGCGACAGCTCGCCGGGTACCTGGCTGCTACCGGAGATGATCGAAGCCTACAAGTTACAGCACGAACAGGGGCTGGCCCACTCCGTAGAGGTCTGGCAGGATGAGAATCTGGTGGGCGGCCTTTATGGCATGGCCATAGGAGCGGTCTTTTTCGGCGAGTCGATGTTCAGCCGAGTTCCCGACAGCTCCAAGATCGCCCTGGTACACCTGAGCCGGACACTGCTGGCATGGGGATACAAAATGATCGATTGTCAGGTCTATACCCAACACCTCGCCAGCCTGGGTGCGCAGGAGATACCCAGGCAGACCTTTTGCCGTAATCTCGATCAGTGGTGCAAGCTTGAGGGCCGGCCAGGCACATGGTCGCAAGTCGAGCCGACCGCGCCGGAGTGCTAAGCGTGCTGAGCGACTCCGGTTTCGATCAGGAGAGTGCCTTCGCGCTCTATGTCAGCCAGTCCCACGAGTGCTCCTATCTGCCCGATCGCGAGGCACGCAGCCTGTTCCTCGATCCGGCAGCCGAGGTGACCCCGGCAATCTATCAGCAGTTGATCGACCGCGGTTTTCGCCGCAGCGGCTGCTATCTCTATCAACCGGCCTGTCCATCCTGCTCGGCCTGCGTCTCCCTGCGCATCCCGGTGGACCGGTTCAAACCGTCACGCAGTCAGCTTCGGAACTGGAAGCGCAATAGCGAACGCTACCGGGCCATTCCCGCCAAGCCGACCTTCGATGACGCCCACTTCGACCTGTATAAGCGCTATCTGCTGCAACGCCATCCCGATGGTGCCATGACCTGCAACAGCCCAGGGCAATACACCCAGTTCCTGACCTGTGACTGGGCCGAGACCGAGTTCATCGAATTCCGGCAGGACGAGAGGCTAGCCGCCGTCGCGGTAAGCGACATCCTGCCGCACGGAACCTCTTCCATCTACACCTTCTTCGATCCCGAGCTGGCCGCGGATGGTCTCGGAGTATTCGCCCTGCTGTGGCAGATCGACTACACACGCCGCCTCGGCAAACAGTGGGTCTATCCCGGTTTCTGGATCGAGGCGTGTGAAAAGATGAGCTACAAGACCCGCTTCCGCCCCTATGAAGCCTGGAACGGTCAATCCTGGATCCTGCATCAGGATCAGGACTGATACCCGCTCACATATCCCACAGCCAGACTGTGTGTTTTCACTCACTTATGCGTGATCTCACTGGCCCGTCTATTCGATTGAGAATTTATTCAGTTACTTTTCAATAAGTTTGCTTTGGCTCGTCAATTGCTAGTGATCCCGGGATGTCATTCAAGCCGACCTCCTGTGAAAGGAACATCGTCCCGACATTCCCCTTGATCACTGTTTGACGAGACCAAAAGTTAATGAAGTACCAGCCCAAGATCGACAAAACGCTGCTCTCCCTCTCCATCCTGACCGCACTCTGTGCAAACCCGACCCATGCTGCGGAACCGGTTGGCGAGGATTCGACCGCCGGTGAGGAGTATGACGTCATCAGTGTCACCGCAACCCGTGTGGAACGGGGCACCAAGGAGGTCGCCGGCGCCATCGATGTCATCGACTCCGAGCGCATCGAAAGCGAAAAGATGTTCAACATCAAGGACGCCATCCAGGGTACGCCGGGCGTGCTCATCGACTCCAAGAACTCCGCCTATGACTCCCGATTGATCATCCGTGGCGCGGGACAGAAGGCCAACTACGGGGTGCGCGAAATCATGGTCATCCGTGACGGCGTACCGATGACCGACCCCGACAGCTTCTCCCGCTTCGACTTCATCGACACCCAGGATATCGAGCGGATCGAGATCACCAAGGGACCGGGTTCACTCTACGGCGCCGGTTCGGCGGGCGGCACCATCCAGATCATCTCGAAATCGGTCTTCGACACCGACAGCAACCGGATCAAACTCGGCGCCGGCGAGTACGGCCAGGCCAATCTGCACGGCCGCCTGGCAGGCGACATCAACGACAGCAACGCCTTCTCCTTGACCGCCTCCTATCGCAAAAGCGACAACGACTGGCGCGAGTGGAACGAGACCGAATCGAGCCAGGTCAGCTTCAAGCACGGCCTTCTGTTCGAGAGCGGCGCCACCCTGGAATCGGAGTTGAGCTATCACGAAGCCGACCTGCAGATTCCCGGCACCATGGACGAGGACGATTTTCAGCGCTATCTCGATACCGGTGAGCAGAAGGAGACCAGCAGCCAGTGGCAGCACAGCGGCCGCTACTCCACCATCTGGTTCTTCAACTCCCGCTACGAGCAGGAGATCGGCGATTTGACCCTCAAACCGCGCGTCTACGCCAACCGCTGGGACCACTACCACCCGGTCACCGGTGCCATCAACGACAATCCGGGCACCACGGTGATCGGCACCGACCTCGAGCTGGCCTATCGCCATCAATTGTGGGGGCCGAGCACCCTGGTCAGCGGCGTCACCGCCCGTCGCGACGACACCAAGGATTCAAAAAAGTATACCTACGCGGATCTGGAGACGGCACCGCCGCCGCCCTGGAACCCGATGGGACCCGAGACCATTATCCGCACCCTTTCCGATGAGAAAGGTGATCTGCTGGAGCAGGAGGACGCCACCAACACCCTCTACGGCATTTTCCTGCAGGAGACCCTGGAGCCCACCGACCGCACCACGATCGACATCGGTTTTCGCTTCGATCGCACGAGTTTCGATATCGAGAACACCGCCTACGGCGAGTACGACTGGGGCAGTTCCAATTACGACTTCTTCGCCAGCCCGGTGGTGACCAAGACCGACAAGACCTTCAATCTCTTCTCTCCCAAGCTGGGGGTCACCTATGCATTGAACCCGGTGTTCAACGTCTACGGCGTGGCGGCGCAATCGGGGCAGGTCCCCTCCGAATCGGAGATTCAGACCAATCCGGCGCTGGGCGCCGCCACTGCCCGTAACCTGGAGGTGGGTCTGAAGGGGCGCGCCCGGGACTGGTCGGTCGATATCGCAGTCTATCGCACCACGGTGGAGGATGAGATCGTCTCCGTGCTCAATCCCGATATGACCACGGAGTTCCAGAACGCCGGCGAAACCCTGAAGAAGGGTGTCGAGATCAGCGGCCGCTACGACATCGACGACCGCTACTGGCTCGAAGGCGGCTTCGCCTTCAGCGACTACACCTTCACCGAGTTCGACGAACTGGTGCGTACCGGTCCGATCCAGACTCCCGTGGACCGCTCCGGAAACCAGCTGCCCTACATACCGCGTCAGCAGTACAGCCTTGGCCTGGGATACAGCCATCCCATGGGCTTCAAGGCGGTGGTTCGCGGCAACAGTTGGGGCAGCTACTACATCGACAACGCCAACTCGGAAATGTACGAAGGCTATGAGTTCGTGACCAACCTTATGCTCGCCTACAGCCGCGGCCCCCACACCTTGCAACTCAATGTGGAGAATCTGTTCGACAAGCGCTATGCGAGCGAAGTGAAAAAGAGCACCAATGGCGACAAGAGCTACTCCGCGGGCGCGCCACGAACCGCCCTGCTCAGCTACAGCTACAACTTCTAGGAGTATTGGCATGAAACTCTCTTCGCGACACGGTCTGCTCGCGTCCATATTGATAGCAACAGCGACGCTGAGTCCGGCTGCCGAGCAGACCGCCCCCGAAACGAAACAAAAACCATCGGGACACAGCCATCGCGGACCCAAACAGCTGATGCTGGAGAACGCCCAAGGCGCCAGCATCACGCTGTGGAAGCCCGACCTGACAACCCAGCCACTGAGCCTGTCCCAAGGCGGAGTCACCCTCCCCAAAACCGGCATGGACAACTACCACGCGGTGGTGGCGGAAAAGGACTGGGGCAACAGCAAGGAGACGGTAATCCGCTACGAGTATCTCTTCGGACGCCCCAGCGAACACAGCCCCAGCGAGTTGGCGGGTGCGGTCAAAACCGACCTCGAAATCGTCCCGGCGCCGATTCCTCGCGAGCATTTTCGGTATCTGGCGAATCAAAGCTGGGGCTTTCAGTTGCGCCTCAAAGGCCAGCCCAAGACCCAGACCGTGCTCATCCTCGAAACGGCCAACGGCACTCGCCTGGAGACGGTGACCGACGACAACGGCTATGCGGTCTTTCGCCTGCCCGACGACTTTCCGGACATCGTTCCCGGCCAACGGGATCAGCGCAGCGCCGAATTCTCGGTCAGCGCGAAGGCTGAAGACGCGGACATCACCTATGAGACCATGCTCACCGCTTCCTATCGCATGGACCCCGCGCACTGGCAATCCAAGCCTTGGGGCTGGCTTGTGGTCGGTATCGGTTTCATCGCCGGCGGGATGATCGGCCGGCAGAGAAGACCTGGAGGAGAGGCGTCATGACTATCGGCATCAACCTTTCGCTGCTACGTAAACTGGTGCAGCTCGCCGCCTTCGTCTTCTTCGTCTATGGTGGACTGATCACCGGATACTACCTGGAGGACAAGATCAGCGGCGCCCTGCCCGCCTTGAGTTGCGCCTATGACCATAAGGGATCGGACCTCTGCACCCTGATCCCCTTTCAGCACCAGATGGACCATCGGCTGGGCGACGCCATCGCCAAGGGCGGCAACCTGATGATGGGTATCATGCCCAGCATCATCACACTCGGAACCTTCCTGCTGCTCTTCGTCTTCCTCAACAAGGCCTTCTGCGGCTGGATCTGTCCGCTCGGGACGTTCCAGGAGTTGCTGCAGATCATCGGCCAGAAGCTGGGCCTGCAACGCCGGGAGTCCCTGGATGAAGGCTTGGTGAAACGGATTCGCCCGGTGAAGTGGTTTGTCCTGCTGCTGCTCGTATTCGGTTTTCCCCTGCTGGCCGGAATCGGCATGGTCAACCACGATCTGGGCGATCCCTTCTGCAGCATCTGTCCCAGCCGTATCCTCACCACCCTGGCCACCGGCAATACCACGCAGCTGCACGTGGACACCGCCAGCACCACCACGCTCGTGCTCTCCCTGTTTGCCGATCTCCTGTTCGGCCTGATCCTCGCCCTGGCGCTGACGGTCAGGCAGCCCTTCTGCCGGGTTTGTCCAATGCTAGCGCTGCACGCGGTTTTTCGTAAGCTCGGCCTGTTGCGGCTGATCAAGAACGCCACCCCGCGCTGTGAGCGCTGCGGGCTCTGCGCCAAGGCCTGTCCGATGGACATCCGGGAGATTCACACCGACATGGAACGCCGCAATGTCACCTTCGAGGACTGCACCCTGTGCGGACGTTGTGTGGAGTTTTGCCCCGATAAGGATGTACTGCAGTTGAAGTATGCCTTCTACCCCGTCTTCTCCTCCAAACCTGACTATTTCAAACAGCGGAAAAAGGCGCAGACGGCCTGGGAGAGGTCCAACCTGCGCACCTGGACGCGGCAACATCGCGAGAAACCACAAACGGAGGCCCCATGAGCCCGCTGGAACCCGTCGTCCTCAGCTTCGGCGCCGCCCTGCTGCTGGGACTCGGCTATGGAGCGGGACCCTGCAACCTGGCCTGTCTGCCCTATCTGGGCCCGGTCTTTGCCGCAACCGAGGGGGGAATGCGCGGCGCCTGGCGCACCTTGCTGCCCTTTTCCCTCGGCCGCATGAGCGGCTACGCCCTGCTGGGGGGTCTGGCCGGAGGTCTGGGCCTTTTAGTGCAGGACTGGCTGACGCTGCCCTGGGTACACTGGGTGCTGGGCGGGGCGACGGTACTGGTGGCACTCTCTCTGCTGTTTCGCCGACGACGCGCCTGTGGCGCTGTCCGCTGTGACAGCCAGACACTCACCATCGACGACCTGAAGAAGTCGTCAGCGCAACCACGGAAAGACGCCCTGCTCCCCGGCAGTCTGTTTGTCATGGGCTTCGGCATGACGCTCAACCCTTGCGCCCCCTTAACCACGGTGATGCTTGCGTCGGCCACCAGCGCCAGTATCGTTGCCGGCTTCTCGCTGGGAGTTGGATTCGCCATCGGCGCGGCGTTCCTGCCCGCCTGGGTCTTCGCCTTCGGCCTGGCCCACTTCGGGGCACAGATCAGACAACACCTGGCACAACACCGAAGCGCACTCGAAAACACCAGCGTGGCCCTGCTGGTACTGACCGGAACGGCCACCGCACTGGGATGGATCACACCATGAATATTGCTGAACTCTTCGCCAAGGGCGGTCCGGTAGTCTGGATCCTCGCCGCCTACTCCTCCATCGGACTGGCCATCGTCCTGGAGAGGAACATCCTCTTTCTTCGCCTGCGCCAGCTCCCGAAAAACTGGCTGGGCAGACTCGATCGCCTGCTGGAGCAAACCAAGGCGGCCGAGCTGGTGGCCGATCTCAAGGGACCGGAAGGCCGCCTTATCCAGGCGGTGGTGCGTGCCCATGAGGATGGCGTCAAGGACCTCCAGGGTGTCGGGCAACGAATTCGGGCACAGGAGATCCAGCGTATGGAATTCGGCCTGCGCACCCTGGGAATACTGGGCAATACGGCCCCCCTGCTCGGCCTGCTCGGTACCATCACCGGCATGATCAAAGCCTTCATGGTGATCGAGCAGGCAGGTGGCAAGGTGGACGCCCAGGCCCTGGCCGGCGGTATCTGGGAGGCCATGATCACCACCGGTGTCGGCCTGGCGGTAGCGATTCCCCTGCTGATTCTGCTCCATTTCCTGGAAGGCGCCGTTGAGCGCCGCGGACAGCGGATGAGCCAGTGCCTCGCTCTGTTGCTCGAGCGTCGCAACGGCGGCATGTCTGCAGAGGAAACCGGACAGCCTCATGCCTGGGAGCAGATCACCGATGGCGTCTGAATACCGTCGCCACTCTTCGATGGCGCTCAATCTGACCCCTTTGATCGATATCGTCTTCCTGCTGCTGGTGTTTTTCATGCTGACGGCCCATTTCATCGAGGATGAGGCCATCGCCATCGATCTCCCGGAGGCGGAAAACAGCGCGGCCAGCGAGGATGAGGGGTATGTGGAAGTGGCCATGACACCTGACGGTCAGCTTCTGGTGGAGGGTTTCCCCACCCCCATCGAGGCGCTCGAGGAGACCCTGAGAGGCGCCCTGCATGCGCCGGAAAAGCGCTATGTACGTCTCAAGGGCGATAACGCGGCTCAGTTTGGCCTGGGAGTGAAGGTGATCGATGCCGCGCGGGCGGCAGGGGCCGAATCGCTGGATATACTGACCGAAAAGCCATGATGGTGCAGGATCTGAGCTGGCGCGCAGTGGCCGTGGCCGTCTCGCTGCTGCTGCATACCTATGTCCTTATGGTATGGTCGGACCGACCGCTGATCGCGGCCAAACAAACCGAGCTGCCACCCAACTCCCTGTTCGTCCAAGTCGAATTTCCGCAACCCCAAGCGGAAGCCGTGATGCCGGTCGAGGAGCCGCCTCCAGAGGAACCGGCGCCACCCCCCGAGCCTCCGCCGAAGCCCGAACCCAAACCCAAGCCTGAGAAGAAACCGGTTCCCAAACCGAAACCCAAACCGGTAGAAGCCCCGGTGAAACCGAAAGCGTCCACGGAACCCCCGCCGCGTCCGGCACCCATGCCACCTCCATCGGCGAGTCGTCAATTGGTCGACATCAGGAACGAATATCTGAGCCGGCTATTGGCCAAGATCGAAAAGAACAAGTTTTATCCGACCGTCGCGCGAAAACGAAACCTGCAGGGGATGATACAGGTGCGGTTTCGTCTTGGTTGTGGGGGAGAGGTCGAAGCAGTTGAAATCGACGGCAAGCACAGTCTGCTCAGAAAAGCGGCCATGAAGGCCATCGAGGCGGCAAAACCCTTGCCGAAAATTCCGGACGAGATCGAGTGTCCCATGCTGGTCAACTACGCGATGGCCTACGAACTGGAGAACTAGGGCCTATTGGATTCCCGTTGACAGGCCTTGGCATCATGTCGATGAAGAGACTTGCCATGAACGGAAATATACTGATAATGGCGCTCTCCAGCCCGGTCGCTGTGGTATACTTCGCGGCCGGAATCGGCAACTAACAGGAAAATCTATGGCAAAAGAAGACTTCATCGAAATGGAAGGGACAGTGGTGGAAACCCTGCCCAACACCATGTTTCGAGTCGAGTTGGAAAACGGTCATGTGGTCACCGCACACATCTCCGGTAAGATGCGAAAACACTACATCCGCATTCTGACCGGCGATAAAGTGACCGTGCAGCTGACCCCTTACGACCTGACCAAAGGCCGTATCACCTACCGCGCCCGCTGATCACAGACTAACTGTCTTCCGTCGTCGCATCCGGTACCGACTGTGGCACGATGTCGAACTGGAGCTTGCCCTCCGAGACATCGACCCGCACTGTACCGCCACCGGCCAAGCTGCCGAACAGCAACTCCTCCGCCAGCGGCTTTTTGATCTCTTCCTGAATCAACCGGGCCATCGGTCGTGCGCCCATCTTCGGGTCGTACCCGTGCTCCGCCAACCAGACGCGGGCCTCCGGCTCGATAACCAGGCTGACGTGCTTCTCCTGCAGTTGTCCCTCGAGTTCGAAGATGAACTTGTCGACCACCTTGGCGATATGCTCCTGGGAGAGGCCGGAGAACTGGATGATGGCATCCAGGCGATTGCGGAACTCGGGAGTGAACATCCGCTTGATCACCTCCATGCCGTCGCTGCTGTGATCCTGGCTGGTGAAGCCGATGGAGGAGCGACTCATCTCCTGGGCGCCCGCATTGGTGGTCATGATGATCACCACGTTGCGGAAATCGGCCTTGCGGCCGTTATTGTCGGTCAACGTGCCGTGGTCCATCACCTGCAGCAACAGATTGAAGACGTCCGGATGGGCCTTTTCGATTTCGTCGAGCAGCAGCACACAGTGGGGATGTTTGGCGATCTCTTCGGTCAGCAAACCACCCTGATCGAATCCGACATAGCCGGGAGGCGCACCGATCAGTCGCGAGACCGTATGCCGCTCCATGTATTCGGACATATCGAAGCGGATCAACTCCATGCCCATGATACGCGCCAGCTGACGGGTGATTTCGGTCTTGCCGACACCGGTGGGGCCGGCGAACAGGAAGGAGCCCACCGGCCGACCCTCGTTGACCAGGCCCGAGCGGTTCATGCGAATCGAGGCGGTGAGGGCCTCGATCGCCTCGTCCTGACCGAACACCACCAGCTTGAGGTCGCGTGAGAGGTTGCGCAGCGCCTCGGTATCGCTGGTGGAGACCTTCTTCGGGGGAATGCGCGCGATCTTGGCGATGATCGCCTCGATCTCGTCAACGCCGATGATCTTCTTGCGATCCTCTTCAGGCTGCAGCTGCACATTGGCGCCCGCCTCGTCGATCACGTCGATCGCCTTGTCCGGGAGGTGACGGTCATTGAGGTACTTGTCGGAGAGTTCGGCCGCGCTCCGCAGCGCCTCCTCGGTGTACTCGATGTGATGGTGGGCCTCGAAGCGGCTCTTCAGTCCTTTCAGGATCTCGATCGTCTCCTCCACCGAGGGCTCTTCCACGTCGATCTTCTGGAAACGCCTTGCGAGCGCCCGATCCTTTTCGAAAATGCCGCGGAATTCCTGGTAGGTGGTGGAACCGATGCAGCGCAGTTCTCCTGACGCCAATACCGGCTTGATCAGATTGGAGGCGTCCATGACGCCTCCGGATGCGGCCCCGGCACCGATGATGGTGTGAATCTCGTCGATGAAGAGCACCACGTCTTTCTCGCGCTTGAGTTGCGCCAGCACCGCCTTCAGTCTCTTTTCGAAATCGCCCCGGTACTTGGTGCCGGCAACCAGGGTTCCCAGGTCGAGGGCGTAGATGGTGGCGTGGGCCAGAACATCGGGAACTTCATGGTCGACGATCTTCTTCGCCAGACCTTCGGCGATGGCGGTCTTGCCGACACCGGCCTCGCCCACCAGCAGGGGATTGTTCTTGCGCCGACGGCAGAGGATCTGGATGGTGCGCTCCACCTCGGAACGGCGACCGATCAGGGGGTCGATCTTGCCCTGCTCGGCCAGCTGATTCAGGTTGGAAGCATAGGTATCCAGCGGGCTGGCCTGACCGTCCCCCTTGTTTTCGCTGTTGAAGTCCACATTGGCTTCCCCTTCCTGATCGTTCTCTTCGAGCTTGGAGATGCCATGTGAGATGTAATTGACCACGTCCAGACGGCTGATCTTCTGCTGTCCGAGAAAATAGACCGCCTGGGAATCCTGCTCGTTGAAAATGGCGACCAGCACATTGGCGCCCGTGACTTCGTTCTTGCCGGAGGACTGAACATGGAACACCGCCCGTTGCAGAACGCGCTGGAAGCCCAGCGTAGGCTGTATTTCGCGCTCCTCGCCATCCGGAATCAGCGGTGTGGTGTGATCGACGAACTCCCGCACCTGGCTGCGCAGCTTCTCGATATCCGCGCCGCAAGCCCGCAGTACCGCGACCGCCGCCGGATTATCGAGCAGGGCGAGCAGCAGATGGTCCACCGTCATGAACTCATGGTGCCTCTCTTTGGCATCCTTGAACGCATGGTTCAGGGTAAATTCAAGCTCTTTGTTCAACATCAGGAAACTCCAGGGAGACTAGGGCCTGTTAACACTAATCCGATAGACTCTGCCGGGACTGTTTTTGCGTCCAGTAAGGCAGAATGTGCGACGTGCGGACCCGCTACAGAAGCGGATGATAACGCCACCGGGTGCAAAAGCGGTCCCTGCCCTTCGGGTTGCGCCCCGCCCCTGAGGATGTGCCCCTGGGGTGCCCCGGAAAAAGCACCACGCGGTGCTGCTCGTCGTTCATTTGGCTTGACCAAACTGCTCTCCTCGCGCATTGATTGGCGCTATTTCAGGGGCAACAGAGCCTGTCGGATTAGTCTGAACAGGCCCTAGGACTCCTCCATTGTGCAGAGTAGCGGATGCTGATTGCTGCGAGAGAAATCATTGACCAGCGACACCTTGGTCTCCGCCACGTCCTTAGTGAATACACCACAGACTCCCATGCCCCGTGTATGAACGTGCAACATGACGCGGGTGGCCTTCTCCCTGTCCATGCCAAAAAAGGTTTCAAGCACCTGAACCACGAACTCCATTGGCGTGTAGTCGTCGTTCAGGATGATGACCTTGTACAGCGGCGGCTTCTTGAGTTTGGGCTTCGCCTCCTGTAAGGCCAGTCCTTCTTCGTGTGATGTTTGCTCTCTACTGCTCATATTGGGTGATTCTAGCAGGCCTGTTCGGCCTGAAAAGCTGAATGATTCTCCGGGATATACAGAGGAATTCACGGGTAAATATACGGGATCATACTAATTGACGCGGACAATACCAAGCGCATTGGTTGGATAATAGTTGACCAGTCCCCCTGTCTCACTATACTTCCCTTTACGGTGGTACCACACGCTTCCGCAGAAGAGAGGCGAAACACCGTTTGTTGGCCGTTAGTTAACGGCGGAATTTCATCATATTAGAAAGTTGTACTTGAGTGAGGGGATGGAGTGATTGATCACTCCCAATAACAAACGTAGTCGACACGATTGAGTGAACCTCGAATGGACTGTAGTGTTTGAGGTCGTCAACCGCCAGATCAGCCTTCCAGGCTGGTTTCAAGGTATCTGACACAGACACTCTCCATAGAGTTCCTCTACCCCTGCCAGCTACGAACTATCCTCCTCTCGAGTGCCGGATAGCCGAGGAGTAAATAGCGATGGCGACTGGAGTCGTAAAGTGGTTTAACAACGCCAAGGGCTACGGGTTTGTAACACCGGAAGATGGAGATCAGGATGTCTTCGTCCATTTCTCATCCATCGAGATGGACGGTTACAAGACACTGAAAGAGGGTCAGAAGGTCCAATTTGACATCAGTCAGGGACCGAAAGGTCTTCACGCGACCAACATTCACCGCATCACCGGGGAGTAATCCGACCCGGTAACATCAGGGGGCAGTGCCGATGGGATACCCATCGGCACATAGCCGCTTGATTACTTCATTCTCTCGATGACAGCCTGGCCGAACTCCAGGGTGCCGAGTAGTGTTGCGTTCTCCATGTGCGTGGCGAAATCTTCCGTCACCGTATGGTGATGAATCGCTCCCGAGATGCCCTTGACCACCAGGTCGGCCGCCTCGCGCCACCCCATGTGACGCAGCATCATCTCCGCCGAGAGAATCAGTGACCCTGGATTGGCCCGGTTTTGTCCGGCGATCCTCGGCGCCGTGCCGTGGGTGGCCTCGAAGATGGCGACCTCGTCCGACAGGTTGGCGCCGGGCGCAATGCCGATTCCGCCCACCTGGGCCGCCAGCGCATCCGAGATGTAATCGCCGTTGAGGTTCAGGGTGGCAATCACGCTGAATTCGTCAGGGTGCAGCAGAATCTCCTGCAGGAAGGCGTCGGCGATGACGTCTTTCACCAGAATGTCCCGGCCGGTCCTGGGATTGGCCACGTGACACCAGGGCCCACCGTCGATCAGTTCCCCCTCGAACTCCTGCATGGCCAGTTCATAACCCCAGTTTTTGAACGAGCCCTCGGTGTACTTCATGATGTTGCCCTTGTGCACCAGGGTCACCGAATCGCGATCGTTGTCGATTGCGTACTGCAGCGCGCGCCGTACCAGACGCTTGGTGCCCTCTTCCGAGACCGGTTTGATGCCGATACTGGAGCTGGCAGGAAAGCGGATCTTGTCGACGCCCATCTCTTCCTGCAGAAAGCGCACCACCTTTTCGACCTCCGGCGTACCCGCCTGCCACTCGATGCCGGCGTAGATGTCCTCCGTGTTCTCTCTGAAAATCACCATGTCGGTCTTCTCGGGGTGTTTCAACGGACTGGGCGTGCCACTGAAATAGCGGACCGGTCGAATGCAGAGATAGAGGTCGAGCATCTGACGCATGGCCACATTCAGCGAACGAATGCCGCCACCGACCGGTGTCGTGAGGGGGCCTTTGATCGAAACCGAAAACTGCTTCAGCGCCTCAATCGTCTCCTCCGGCAACCAGACACCCTCGCCGTAGACCCGGTTAGCCTTCTCGCCGGCATAGATCTCCATCCAGTGGATTTTTCGCCCGGCGCCGTAGGCAAGCTCGACCGCCGCATCGACGACGTTCTGCATCGCCGGCGTGATATCGGCACCGATACCATCGCCTTCGATAAAGGGGATAATCGGGTTGTCGGGCACCACCGGCGTAGCATCTTCCGCCACAGTGATGACGCTACCTCCCTCGGGTATGGTTAGTTTGTCGGAGAACATCAATCAATCACCTCTGGTAAAAAGCCTATAGCCTAACCTAGTTTTGGGCGGCGCGCTCGGTTACCACACTGAGCCAGGCCAAAGCGCGATAAAGAATGCGCTAACCTGCTGTGCTAAGATCAATTTGGATTCTCGGGAAGGGTTCTATGGCGCAGACACGAGCTTCGATGGAAGACTATACCCCTGAGGCCAGCGCCGATCGGGAACTGCTGGACCTGCTCTATCGAAACGCCCCCATCACCCTCTTCTCCTCCACCGCCGTGGCGGTCTTGCTGCTGAGCGCGCTCTACAACTCCCATGTAGGACAGGAGATGATCGTCAGCTGGGTGATCATGCTCGTGATGTTCAATCTGACCCGCCTCATCCTGCGCAGCTTTCGCGACAGCTCCCTCGTCACGGACCGCCACTCAAAAATCTGGCTGCTGCTCTATACGCTGACCACCTTTGGCGCAGGCCTGCTTTGGTCTTCGCTGGTCGTGATCTACCAGCAGACATTCACGGTCTATGATCAGGTTATCGTGCTGGTCACACTGCTCGGCATCCCCTTTGCGGCACTGCCCAACAATGCCCTCAAACTGCCCGTCTACTACGCCTTCTGCACGCCGATTCTGCTGGCACTTCAGTATTGGGCCTACTTCGTCAGTGAGGACTCGCATATTGAATTCAGCATTCTCGGGATCGCCTACAGCGGCATCGTGGCAATTACCGGACATGTCTACCACAACAGCTTCAAACAGGTCCTGCGCATCAAGTACGAAAAACAGGATCTGGTGGACGAGCTTTCCGCCGCCAACCGGAGGCTGGAGGAGTTCGCCTATATCGACCCATTGACCGGTCTGACCAACCGCCGCTGGTTCAGCGAACAGGCGGATAGAGCCTTGGAGCGCTGTCATCGTCGCAACAAGCGATTGGCGATACTGCTCATCGACCTGGACAACTTCAAGGAGATAAACGACACCATGGGGCATGAAAAAGGCGACGAAATCCTGATCGTTGTGGCCAAACGCCTGAAGTCGGCCCTGCGCCAGTCCGACGCAATGACCCTCTCCACCGAAGACACGGCGCGTTACGGCGGCGATGAATTCATCCTGATGCTGGAGGCTTTCGACGACATCGACGATGTCATCAAAGCGACCGAGCGCATTCTGCAGGAGGTCAACGAGCCGGTCGTCCTCAACGAGCACACCTTCCATCCCGGCTGCAGCATCGGCGTATCGATATTCCCCGACGACGGACAATCGGTGGCCAACCTCATCCGCCAGGCCGATGTCGCCCTCTACCAGGCCAAGCAGTCGGGTAAGGGGTGTACGCGCTTTTACCGTTCCATGCCGATCACCCTTGACAAGGAGTGAAGCGGCAGCACTGCATCAGGGGTGCCGCCTGACGGTTTAACTCACAGGAAACAATCACGCATAATAAGCGGTTTAGGTCACTGCCACCCGTAGACCCGGTATCCATGCTGATCCTGTTCAACAAACCCTATGGTGTGCTCACCCAATTCACCGATGCGGAGAAGCGTCCGACCCTGGCCGACTATATCCCTCAACCCGGTGTCTATGCCGCCGGCCGACTCGACAAGGACAGCGAGGGACTGGTGCTGCTCACCGATGACGGGGCTCTGCAGCACCGCTTGACCGATCCCCGGCACAAGGCCTGGAAGACCTATTGGGTGCAGCTCGAGGGCGAAGTGGGAGAGGAGGCGCTGCAGCGTCTACGCGATGGGGTCGAGCTCAAGGACGGACCCACCCGGCCCGCCCGGGCCAGGCGACTGGCCCCGCCCGACATCTGGCCGCGGGATCCGCCGATTCGCTATCGGGCCTCCATTCCCACCAGCTGGCTGGAGCTGTCGCTGCGTGAAGGACGCAACCGGCAGGTCAGGCGCATGACCGCGGCGGTGGGCCATCCCACCCTGCGGCTGATTCGCGTCGCCATCGGTGACTGGAGACTCGATGGCCTGCAGCCGGGAGAATGGCGTCAGACCGAATCTCCAGGGGCAGCGCCCGCAGCGGGGCCGAAACGCAGAACCGGAGGGGGATCCCATGCCCGAAAATAGACGCGTCGTGGTCGGTCTCTCCGGCGGCGTCGACTCCTCCGTCGCCGCCCTGCTGCTGCAACAGCAGGGCTATCGGGTGGAAGGCCTGTTCATGAAGAACTGGGAGGAGGACGACAGCGCCGACTACTGCTCCGCTGCGGAGGATCTGAAGGATGCCCGGGCGGTGGCCGACCGGCTCGGCATCCCCCTGCATACCGTGAACTTCTCCGGCGAATACTGGGACCGGGTGTTCACCTATTTCCTGGATGAATACCGGGCGGGCCGCACGCCCAATCCCGACGTACTCTGCAACCGGGAGATCAAATTCCGCGCCTTCCTCGACTATGCGAGGGAGAACCTGTCAGCCGATCTCATCGCCACCGGCCACTACGCCGCCCTCGAACAGAACCGTGAAAGCCATCTGCTCAGAGCCGCGGACGAGGACAAGGACCAGACCTATTTCCTCTACCTGCTGGATCAATCCCAACTGCGCCACGCCCTCTTCCCCTTGGGCCAGCTCGAGAAACGGCAGGTGCGTGAAATGGCTCAAGACGCGGGATTCCCCAACCACAAAAAGAAGGACAGCACCGGCATCTGCTTCATCGGCGAGCGTAAGTTCCGCGATTTCCTGCAGCGCTTTCTGCCGGCGCAACCCGGCGACATCGTGAACCCCGAGGGCGAGGTCATCGGCCGCCATCAGGGACTGATGTACTACACTCTGGGACAACGCCAGGGGCTGGGTATCGGCGGCCGTGCGAACGCCGCCGAAGTCCCCTGGTACGTAGTGGGCAAGGATCTTGAACACAACCGCCTGATCGCCGCGCAGGGCCATGACCACCCCCTGCTGTTGTGCGCCAGCCTCGAGGCCGGCCAGCTGCACTGGATCGCCGGCAGCCCGCCGACGCTGCCGTTGACCTGCCAGGCCCGCATACGTCACCGTCAACCGTTGCAGACCTGTGAGATCCGGGCGCTGGACTCAGCACGCTGCCAGGTGGCGTTCACGCAGCCGCAGCGGGCGGTCACCCCCGGACAGGCGATCGTATTCTATCAGGACCGGGAGTGTCTCGGCGGCGCCACCATAGAACAAGCAGTCAAAGCATGAAGTACAGCGACGAAGAGCGGGCCATCGCCCTCGCGGGCCTGTTCCAGGCCTGCCATCTGGTACAGCAGGTGGCGCGCAGAGGGCTGGCCGATGCCGAAGCCATGGACGCCAGCCTCCATAGCCTGTTTCAGATCGATACCGAACGGGTGATCGATGCTTTCGGCGGCTTGCCCCAAATCGCTCCCG
This sequence comes from Sedimenticolaceae bacterium, assembly GCA_050305975.1. Taxonomy (GTDB): domain Bacteria; phylum Pseudomonadota; class Gammaproteobacteria; order Chromatiales; family Chromatiaceae; genus Thiodiazotropha. The sequence goes on from JBNLGI010000220.1 coordinate 40,556, forward strand.
GACTGCGTCTGGCCCATCGCCAGCTCAGCGGCGCCGAACCGCGCGACAACGAACTGACCCGCTATCTGCTCAGCCTGATCCAGCTCGAGCGCAAGCTCAGCGGCCATCCGGAACGCCTGCACAACATCAGCCGGGGCATCCAGACCACCGCCGACCGGCTCGCCCACTTCCCACAGACTCACGCCAACATCCTCGCCGCGCTGGCCGATATCTATGCCGAGAACCTCAGCACCCTGCAGCCCCGCATCATGGTCAGCGGCGAACCCGTCTATCTGCAAAATCCGGAGAACGTGAACCGCATTCGCGCCCTGCTGCTGTGCGGTATCCGCGCGGCCATGCTGTGGCGTCAGATCGGCGGTCGACGGCGACAACTGCTGTTTTCCCGCAGCCGCGTCATCGCCGCCCTGAACCGCCTGCTGGGACAGCTCTAGTCTCGCTTTGTGAACATTGGTCAACATACCGCTCTGATCACATCCAGAGCCTGCGCAATCGTTATATAAAAACCGCGTCGGAAATCGCCGGCGAAGTTTCGTGAAGTACGAGCTACGAGGATTGAAACCATGAACAAAAAAATCATTGCGCTTGCCATCTGCGCCGGTCTGGCCCTGTCGGCCTGCGGAAAATCGAAGGACGCTGAGAAAGCCGCTTCGGCCGCCACGCCGGCCCCGGTTACAGAACAAAGCGCCCCGGCTGCAGCGGAGAGCGCCAGCCTGACGGATCAGGCCGTGGAGGCCGGCAAACAGACCTGGGAGCAGACCAAGGAGGTCACCGGCGACGCGGCTGATGCAGTCGTCAGCAAGAGCCAGGAGGTCTATGAGGGCAGCAAGGAGGCGGTCAGCGAAGCCGGCGAGGCGGTCGCTGAAAAGAGCGGCGAGATCTATGACGCGGCCAAACAGAAGACCGGTGAAATGATCGACGCCACCAAGGAAAAGGGCGCCGAGATGCTGGAGAACATGAACAAGGAGTGACCCCCGGAAAAGCGGTGGGGTGGGGCCCTGCCCCACCATTAACCGTCATCTCACGCGCAATCTGATCCCGCTTCAGCACACTACCCCTCCGGATCCGGCAGCTGACGGCGTGGCAAGCCACACCCAACCCTGTCCGCCCCGGGTTTCACCCGAAGCCTCGATAGCGGGTATAATCCCGCCCTTTTCAGCCAACTTGCGGATAGACACCATGGAACTCTCCACCCTCACTGCGGTTTCCCCCATCGACGGCCGTTACGCCAGCAAGAGCGCCGATCTGAGGCCGATCTTCAGTGAATTCGGCCTCATACGTCACCGGGTGTTGGTGGAGATCCGCTGGCTGCAGGCCTTGGCCGCGCACAACGACATCCTGGAGGTCCCCACCCTCAGCGAACACGCCGACAACATCCTCAACGCCATCGTCGACAACTTCAGCGAGGAGGACGCCCAGAGGGTCAAGAACATCGAGCGTACCACCAACCACGACGTCAAGGCCGTGGAGTATTTCCTCAAAGAGAAGATCGCCGGCAACCAGGAGTTGGAGGCGATCAGCGAGTTCATCCACTTCGCCTGCACCTCCGAGGACATCAACAACCTCTCCCACGCCCTGATGCTGCGCGAGGGACGCGGCCAGGTGCTGCTGCCCCTGATCGACGAGGTAATCGACGGCATCCGCCAGCTGGCCCTGACCCTGTCCGACCAGCCGATGCTGAGCCGCACCCACGGCCAGCCCGCCTCCCCCTCCACCCTGGGCAAGGAGATGGCCAACGTGGTCTACCGCCTGCATCGCCAGCGCGAGCAGATCGCCAGTTGCGAGCTGCTGGGCAAGATCAACGGCGCGGTGGGCAACTACAACGCCCATCTGGCCGCCTACCCTGAGGTCGACTGGCCCGCCTTCGCCAGACAGTTCGTCGAGAGCCTGGGTATCGCCTGGAACCCCTACACCATCCAGATCGAACCCCACGACTATATCGCCGAGCTGTTCGACGCGGTGGCGCGGCTCAACACCATCCTCATCGACTTCTGCCGCGACGTCTGGAGTTACATCTCCCTCGGCTACTTCAAGCAGAAAACCGTCGCCGGCGAAGTGGGCTCCTCCACCATGCCGCACAAGGTCAACCCCATCGACTTCGAGAACGGCGAGGGCAACCTGGGCATCGCCAACGCCCTGTTCGGCCACCTCGCCGCCAAGCTGCCGATCTCCCGCTGGCAGCGCGATCTCACCGACTCCACGGTGCTACGCAACCTGGGCGTCGGCTTCGCCCACACCAGCATCGCCCTGCAGTCGATCCTGCGCGGTCTGAGCAAGCTGGAGGCCAACGGCAAGGCCATGGAAGCCGATCTCGACGCCAACTGGGAGGTGCTGGCCGAACCTATCCAGACCGTGATGCGCCGCTACGGCATCGAGAAGCCCTACGAGAAGCTAAAGGAGCTGACTCGTGGCCAGCGCATAACCCCCGAACAGCTGCAGGCCTTCGTCGACCAGCTCGACATCCCCCAGAACGCCAAGGATGCCCTCAAGCGCCTCACCCCCATGACCTACATCGGCAACGCCATGGAGCAGGCGGCGCACATCTGATCCGCTACGCGGTATCAGAAAATCGGTGGGGCAGCGCCCCACCCGACCTGCTGCTCAACGTGTAGGGTGGGGCCCTGCCCCACCAAAAGCGCAAAGCTTCATCGCAGAGTTGTAAATTAGCGTTAGCCATCACTCTTCCCTACAATCACCCCATGCAAGAACTCCACTTCCCCAAGGGACTGACGGCGGAGAAGTTCCTCGTCCGCCACTGGCAGAAGAAGCCGTTGCTGTTCAAGCAGGCCCTGCCCGCTTTCCAGTGCGCCCTCGAGCCCGAGGAGCTTGCCGGTATGGCCTGCGAGGCCGACGTGGAGTCCCGGCTGGTGTTGGAGAAACACGGCGCCACCCCCTGGGAGGCGCGCTACGGGCCCTTCGCGGAGGACGACTTCACGCAGCTGCCCGCAAGCCACTGGACCCTGCTGGTGCAGGATGTGGACAAACACCTGCCCGAGGTGGCCCGTCTGCTCGACCACTTCCGTTTCATCCCCGATTGGCGCCTCGACGACGTCATGGTCAGCTATGCCGTCGACCAGGGTTCGGTGGGCCCCCACATCGACGACTACGACGTCTTTCTCTACCAGGCCAGGGGCCGCCGCCGCTGGAAGATCCACTACCAGACGGTCTCCGAGTCCGATTTCATCCCCGATCTCGACCTGCGCATCCTGCCCGAATTCGAGGCCGAGGAAGAGTGGCTGCTGGAGCCCGGCGACATGCTCTACCTGCCCCCTAATGTGGCGCATTGGGGCATTGCCGAGGGCGAGTGTATGACCTGCTCGGTCGGCTTTCGCGCCCCCACCCTGCGCGAGATGGCCGCCGCCTGGTTCGAACAGAGCATCGAACAACACTTGCCGACCACCCGCTATCGCGATCCACCCCTGAAACCACAATCGGCACCCGCCGAGATCAACGCTGAATCCCTGGCGGAGTTCAAAGGCCTGCTGGAGTCGTGCCTGCACAATCTGCAGCGTGACAACCGCTGGTTCGGCCGCTTCATCACCGAGCCGAAGGAACACCTGCAGGTAGAACCCCGTGAGCGCGCCGTCACCGAGGAGGCCTTTCTCAACCGTTTCCGCCAGGCGGCCGTGCTCCAGCGTCACGGCTTCACCCGCCTCGCCTTCACCCGCAACGACGGCGACGGCAGCGACACCCTCTATGCCAACGGCCAGGCCTATACCCTGCCCAGCGAATCGGGCGATTTCCTACCGGTGGTGACGCGCCAGCGCGATCTCCATTTCGGCTATCTGCAGGAGTGGCTGACCCAGCCGGTTTATCTGAGCCTGCTCTGCCGCCTCTACAACGACGGCCATCTCGAGTTTGCCGATGAGTGAGTCCGACTTCAGCGTCCGCCAGGCGCGCTGGCCCGAGGACCGACCACTGCTGGGCCTGGTGCGCGAAACGGTCTTCGTGCAGGAACAGGGAGTGCCGTTGGAGATGGAGTGGGACGACGACGACATCATGGCCTACCACCTCATCGCCCTGGATCGGCAGCAAAGGCCCATCGGCACCGCCCGCCTGCTCGGTACGGGCCAGATCGGCCGCATGGCGGTGCTCCCCGAATGGCGGGGACGCGGAGTCGGCGCCGCCCTACTCGCGCATCTGCTGGAGCGGGCCGAGGCGACGGGCCAGAACAAGCTCTTTCTGCATGCGCAGACCGAGGCCGAAGGGTTCTATGCCAAAGCCGGATTCACGCCGGTGGGCAAAGTCTTCCAGGAGGCCGACATCGCCCATCGCAAAATGGTGTTGCTGCGTGAAGGCGACATGGTCGAGGATGAGCCGGACATCGACCTGGATCTGCCGCTATTGGGTGAGAGCAACGACCTTTTCCATCTGCACGATGAGGACGACCACCTGATCCACGCCGCCGGCATGCTGCGTCAGGCCAAGCGCGATCTGGCCATCTTCAGCTATGACCTGGATCCTGCGGTGTTCGACCAGATCCCGTTCGTGGAGGCCTTCAAGGCCCTCGCCTTGCGCTCCCGCTTCAGCCGCATCCGTCTGCTGATTCAGGACAACACCCTGGTACTGCAAAGGGGGCACCGCCTGGTGGAGCTGGCCCAGCGGCTGCCCTCGGTGATCGAGATCCGGAAACCCTCGGATGATTTCATCGACCATCCCGAGAACTTCCTGTTGATCGACGACTGTGGTTACCTGCACCGTAAGAGCCCGGAGAGCCACATCGGTATCGCCTGTTACCACAATCGCCACCGGGTCAACCGGCTGCTGGCGCTGTTCGACGACGCCTGGGAGCACGGCACCCCCGACCGGGATCTGGCACGGTTGCATCTGTGAGTCCGCGGATTTCGTGAAGGATTCGCTTGCGTCCATATCGGTGCGGG
>JBNLGI010000221.1:0-27436 GCA_050305975.1 Sedimenticolaceae bacterium
TCGGTTCGGCCCTGGGCTTCACCCTGGTGCTGGTGATCTTCGCCGGCCTGCGTGAACGCCTGGCCCTGGCCAATGTGCCGGCCGCCTTCAGCGGCTCGCCGATCGCTTTCGTTGTAGCCGGGCTGATGTCCCTGGCCTTCATGGGCTTTGCCGGTCTGACATAAGGGAGGTTTGACTTATGGTATCCGCGATCATCATCGTTACCCTGCTTGGCGTCTGCATGGGCGCCATGCTGGGACTCGCTTCCAAATACCTCGCCGTCGAGGGCAATCCGCTGCAGGCGGAGATCGAGGAGCTGTTGCCCGGCTCCCAGTGCGGCCAGTGCGGCTATCCCGGCTGTTCGCCGGCCGCCGAAGCGGTGGCCAACGGCCAGGCGCCGGTGACGATGTGTCCTCCCGGCGGCAAGGCGCTGGCCGAAGCCCTGGCGGCGAAACTGGGAGTCAGCGTCGATCTCTCGGCGGTGGAGGAGAAGGCGCCGGCAGTCGCCTTCATCCACGAGAATCTCTGCGTCGGCTGCACCAAGTGCTTCAAGCGCTGTCCCACCGACGCCATCCTCGGCGGTCCCAAGATGATCCACGCGGTCTTCGCCGACGCCTGCACCGGCTGCGAGAAGTGCTTCGACGTCTGTCCCACCGAGTGCATCGAGATGCGCGAGGTGAAGCCGACCCTGCAGACCTGGTACTGGCCGGAACCGGCCCGGGCGGCCTGATCATGGGCGCGGAACATCTCTTCAAGCTGTTCAAGATCCGCGGCGGCGTCCATCCGGAGGACCGCAAGGCGTTGAGCGCCGAGCAGGCCATCGAATCCCTGCCGATGCCGCCGCTGCTGCATATCCCCCTGCAGCAGCACATCGGCGCCCCGGCGGAACCGCTGGTGCGTCGCGGCGAAATGGTGAAGAAAGGCCAGATGCTGGCCCGCAGCCAGGGCGCTGTCTCGGCGCCGGTGCATGCCCCCACCTCAGGCCGCATCATGGGCATCGGCGGCTATCCGGCCCACCACCCCTCCGGACTGCTGGTGCGCACCATCACCCTGCAGCCCGACGGCGAGGACGCCTGGATCGACAGCCTCGACCCGGTGGCCGAGCCCTTCGCGCTCGAGCCGGAACAGATCGCCCGGCGGGTCGCCGAGGCCGGTATCGTCGGCATGGGCGGCGCCACCTTTCCCTCGGCGGTCAAGCTCAACCTGCGCAATCGCTATGACCTGCATACTCTGGTCATCAACGGCGCCGAGTGCGAGCCCTACCTCACCTGCGACGACCGCCTGATGCGTGAACAATCCGTACAGGTGCTGGATGGCGTGCGGCTGATGGCCCGCGCCCTCGATGTCAAACGCATCATCGTCGCCATCGAGAACAACAAGCCGCAGGCTCAGGCTGCCATGCGCCAGGCCGCCGACGCGTTCGGCGAGGTCAGTGTGGTCGGTCTGCCGACCCGCTACCCCATGGGTTCGGAAAAACACCTGGTGCAGACCCTGATCGGCAAGGAGACCCCGGCGCGCGGCCTCACCGCTGACATGGGGGTGGTGGTGCACAATGTGGCCACCGCGCTGGCGGTGCACGAGGCGCTGCGCTTCGGCCGCCCTCTGGTCGCCCGTGTGATGACGGTGACCGGCGGTGCCATCAAACAGCCCAAGAATCTTCGGGTGCCCCTCGGCACGCCACTCTCCCATCTGGTCGACTACTGCGGCGGTTTCAAATCGGAACCCGCGCGGCTGGTCAGCGGCGGCCCGATGATGGGGCAGCCGCTGCCGAGTACCCGGGTGCCGGCGGTCAAGGGCAGCAACGGCCTGTTGGCGCTGACCGCCGAAGAGAACGCACAGGCCGCTGAGATGCCCTGCATCCGCTGCGCCAGCTGCGTACATGCCTGCCCCTGCGGCCTGGTGCCGCTGGAGATGGCGGCGCATATCCGCGCGGGCGGTCTCGACAACTCGGTCAAACTGGGGCTGCTCGACTGCATCGCCTGCGGCTCATGCTCCTACGCCTGTCCCTCCCATATCCCCCTGGTGCAGTACTTCAACTTCGCCAAAGGCGAACTGGCCTCCCGTCAGCGGGCCCAGCACAAGCAGGGCGAGACCAAGCGTCTGGCGGAGGCGCGCAGCGAGCGCATGGAGGCGATCAAGCGGGCCAAGCGCGAGGCGATGATGAAGCGCAAACAGGAGATGGTGGCGAAGAAGAGAGCGGAGGCGGCAGCCCAGGCCGAAGCCGAAGCCGAGCCCTCCGCTGAGGCCCAACCCGGAGCGGGAGTGCAAGCATGATCGAAGAGCAGCCGGTCGCCGGTCCCTATACCCACTCCAACAACAGCGTCAGCCGCACCATGGGGCTGGTGCTGCTGGCGCTGCTGCCGGCCACCCTCTACAGCCTCTATCTGTTCGGCTGGCCGGCGATCCTCCTCTTCGCCACCACCATCTTCGCCTGCCTGCTGTTCGAGACCGGCTCCCTGCGCCTGGCCGGCAAGCGGGTGCGCCCCTTCCTGCTCGACGGTTCCGCCCTGCTCACTGGCTGGCTGCTGGCCATGACCCTACCGCCCTGGGCGCCCTGGTGGATCGGCGTCGTAGGCGCCTTTCTCGCCATCGTGGTCGGCAAGCAGGTGTTCGGCGGCATCGGCCAGAACCTGTTCAATCCGGCTATGGTTGCGCGGGTGGCGCTGTTGATCTCCTTCCCTTTGGAGATGACCCTGTTCAATGCTCCGGCGCCACTCTTCTCGGCCCAGGCCCCCGGCTTGCTCGACAGCCTGGCCATCACCTTTGGCGGCTCGGATCAGATCGACGCCATCAGCAGCGCCACCACCCTGGGTCACCTCAAGACCGAGTTGGGCCGCGGCGTCTCCCTGGATGCGGCCAGCAGCGGGATCGAATCCCTCTGGCAGCTGACCCTGGGGCAGGCCAGTGGCAGTCTCGGCGAGACCTCCGCCCTGCTCCTGCTGCTGGGCGGGCTATTCCTGCTCTACAAGCGGATCATCACCTGGCACATTCCGCTGTCGATGCTCGGCACCCTGGCCCTGCTGGCTGCGGTCTTCCATTTGATCGATCCGCAGAGCTATGTAGGGCCGTTGACCCACCTGATGTCGGGCGCAGCGATCATGGGAGCCTTCTTCATCGCCACCGACCTGGTGACCTCACCCGTCTCCAGCCGGGGACAACTGCTGTTCGGCGCGGGAGTCGGCCTGCTGGTTTTCGCCATTCGCACCTGGGCCGGCTATCCGGAGGGGGTCGCCTTCGCGGTAATGCTGATGAATGCGTGCACCCCGTTGATCGACCACTATCTGAAGCCCCGCATCTACGGTCGCGACCGCAAGGGTCAACCATTGAACTATGCGGACGAGCGAGGTGACGCCTGATGGGTACGCCACAGGAACCCCAATACCGTAAACGCATCGGCTACCAGGCGGTGCTGCTGGGCGGCTTCTCCACCCTCGCCACCGCCCTGCTGGTGGCGGGCAACATCGCCACCAAGGACGCCATCGAGCTGCGACACAAGGAGGACCTGCTCGACTCGCTGGCGCAGGTAGTGCCTCACGAGCGCTATGACAACGATCTGCTGGCCCATCCCCTGCAGATCGTCGACGACAACGGCAAGCCGCTGACCGTCTATCGCGGTACGGTCGGCTCACAGGTCAACGCCCTCGCCTATGAGATCAGCGGTCAGGGCTATGCCGGTGAGATCCACCTCATCATGGGGCTCGACGCCGACGGCAGGATCCTCGGCGTTCGCGTACTCGCCCATGCTGAGACACCCGGCCTCGGCGACAAGATCGAAGCGGCGAAGGACGACTGGATACTCGACTTCAACGGCCTCTCCCTGGGCGATCCGCCCGAGGGTGAATGGGCGGTAAAGAAGGACGGCGGACGCTTCGATCAGTTCAGCGGCGCCACCATCACGCCTCGCGGTGTGGTCAAGGCGATCAAACAGGGATTGGCCTTTTATCTGGCCCATCGTACCGAACTGCTGAATCCCCCGGTGATCACTACGGACGTGGCCGGCGGTAAATAAGTATGAGTCCGCAAATGAACGCGAATGTACGCAAATACGATCGATGCTGTCCCACACCGGTCTTAGGAGGAGTGTTCACAACCGGGACGGTAATGGATTACGGCGAATGTGTACTGCGCAACACGATCAGAGCAAGCACATATTTGCGTTCATTAGCGTTCATTTGCGGACTGAATCTCTTTAACCGGTGTTCGACTGGAGCTGTACCTCTATGAGCAATGACTACAGACGCATCGCCAAAGACGGCATCTGGGACAACAACATCGTCTTCGCCCAAGCGCTGGCGCTGTGCCCCCTGCTGGCGGTCACCGGCACCGCCAGCAACGGCCTCGGCATGGGCCTCGCCTCCACCGCGGTGATGATCGCATCCGGTATGCTGATCTCCCTGTTCCGCGGCATCATCACGCCCCAGGTCCGCATCCCGGTCTTCGTTCTGATCATTGCCGTGCTGGTCTCCCTGGTCGATATGTCGATGAACGCCTGGGTCCACGATCTGCACAAGGTGCTCGGGCTCTTCATCCCGCTCATCGTCACCAACTGCGCCATCCTCGGTCGCGCCGAATCCTTCGCTTCGAGGAATAGGGTGATGCCGTCTGTCTTCGACGGCCTGATGATGGGCCTCGGCTTCACCCTGGCGCTGGTGGTGCTGGGCGCCGCCCGTGAGATCCTCGGCAGCGGCACCCTGTTCGCCAATGCCGCGCTGCTGCTGGGCGATTGGGCCTCCTTCCTGGAGCTGGTACTGATTCCCGACTATAAAGGGTTTCTGCTGATTATTCTTCCGCCAGGCGGATTCCTCGTACTCGGCTTCCTGCTTGCCGGAAAACGCCTTCTGGATCGCGCACTGGCAGGACGTCGGGCCACGCTGGCCGCGGCCGAGCCCGCCGCGTCGAGTCATTGAAGGAGTATTGGAGATGAACGTGGGTGTCGCATATGCGGATAAGTTCAAGCAGGTCTGGCTCAAACTCGAGGTGCCCGACGACAGCACCGTACGCCAGGCCATCGAACACTCCGGTCTGCTACAGCAGTTCCCGGAGATCGACCTGGATAACCAGAAGGTTGGCATCTTCGGCAAGGTCACCAGGCTCGACGCCAAGGTTGAGGAAGGCTCGCGCATCGAGATCTACCGTCCCATCACCGCAGACCCCGAACTGGTGGAGCGTCGGGATCAGGACGAGGATGACGAATAGTCAAATGATCGATTCGTATAACATCGAGCTCAAAAAAGACAGCGCACAGTCTCTACGGTAGCTGGTGTGTTCGAGTAGGAGTTTTTTTACATATTTTCAGACTTAATTGTCAAATTTCACCGGTTCCGCGACCACGCTCTTTTGACGCACAACGACTGTGCCGGCAATTTTGTCATGCCAACCTTGTTTTCTTTTATCAAATGCAACCCAAATAATTCCTAGCCCCAATGGAATTCCCGAAATAAAGTAACCCAAATACCGCCCGATAAGTTGACCTGTTGATGCCCTTGCGCCTGTATTCGCGTCTACGATTTTTGCAGATATCGCCATTTTTCCTGGAGTCGCCGATTTATAAATCCAAAATACTATGATCGCAATTGCCGGAAAAACCCATGAAATGAGGAAATCCGCAGGGCCCGCAATAAAGCCGGTGACTTCCGGATCGAAATAACCTGTTCCATATACCGATAGCAGCAAGGGATATGTCATTAGGATGATCAAAATTGAGTCTATTACACTTGCTCCTACCCTTATCCAGAATCCAGCGTATTCCACGTGTTGCTCCTGCTTGCCTCCGCGCAAATCAGAACGCGGTGGTTCATAAGGGTTTCTTACCATATCCTTCTCCCGTTACTAACCAGCATAAACCAAGACCATAAACCGCATACATAAACCGGGACAGATTTACATAAACCGGGACAGATTTAGTATCCATATCTAACAAGCAACAAGATGGATACAATCTGTCCCAGTATTAGCGCTTGATATTGCTATGCCATTGAATGCATGAGTTTCTGCAGCAAACGCCACTTACCCGGGGACCTAGTATTTGAAGCAAAATAGAGTGTATTCACGGCAAACGATCTAAGACTCCTGAAATAGGTATAGTTGTGAGCGACACAACCACATGCTATGAAATTGTTCTCGCCAGATGTCACCAAATTGTATGTCTCTTCATATTCCTCTGTTGCGCGCACAGAGAGTATTGTCTTCTCAACAACAGTTCCATCGAATTCAATTGCGGTTATAACATCGCCAACAACCAGCTCCTTTGTCTTAAGCCACCCCCTGCGACTCAAAAATGAGTGGGCCATAGTTGTTCTAATACGAGAATTGTCGCCCGATGTCCGTATACACCAAATCCGTGACGGCTCATTATGCACCTTGACCTTCAATACTTCCCTTTGCTTCAAAATGCCTTGCTTTGGACAATAGGAAAGAATCATGTCGCCTTTTTTGAAAGCGCGTATTTGTTTCCATCCATTTTGTGTTAATAATCTTGTGCCTCCAGCGAAACAGGCAGCACTGCCGCTATTCTGGCCATATTGCTTATTCTGATTATATTGTTGTTGCTGATTCTCGTATTTCTGATTCAAGTCGGCGTAGCTCCCTCCTGGATCTTTCCCCATGTTAAGACGCTGTTCCGCTAAATCTCTATTGGGATCATTACTCATAACAAACTCCTTTCCGTTATAGTAAGTGCAGTATGGCCAAGTTCTACATTTAGAGGTCTGCACCCCCCTAAATGCCAACTGCCGCCATTGCAAAAACAGCGCAAAATATTGGCGGATTTGTTTATGCTATTGAACTGAAAATATGACTCAAATCAATCTATCCCTGCCCCTCATACCATGCCGCAAAGCTCACATGCGGGCTGTATTTTGTCAGCTGAATTTGGCTAATGCGTAGCATCCAAAAGAGCAACAGTAAACGATGAAGGCACGTATTGTGCTCAAATCTCATGTTTACGAAGTTTTAAAATAAACTGTTCAAGCTCAGTTTTTACCTCCACCGGCGAATGGTTATATTCAAGACAATAAATTCCTGATAAATCCGTTGGAATAGTAACGCTACGTTGCCTTAGAATTAGAACTTTACTTCTTCCCAACCTACCCCAAAACCAACCCAACTCCAACCATATGTTCTCCCTTGCTCTTACAATTGGGCTACCTAACTCAATTGGCGAGATAATACCACCGCTAATCTCACGACATGAAAATGCCAGATCATCCGGCGTTACTATTGCTATGGCTGCATGTACATTATTCGCGAGACCTTCAAATAGATCTGGAATAGTCTTAGCTTCAAGCGCGTTGTCTGCCATCACTATAGGCTCAGGCATTTGTTCAATATTGGAATTCATAATAATATCTTTAACGATATCTCGATCCCTGCACCTACCATGAATCAGCAGGAACTTGGGATATGAAAGCAAGCTAGTGACAGTTTTGGTAATACTTGGATACCAGCGCGTATCGTCGACAGGGGAAACACTCATTAGGTCAGCCATCGGCTTCCGAATATTTTTCTTTTTAATATATTGAATAATTACTCTAGCTGCGCCTCCAAAACAAGGGATAGGGATAACGATCTTATGAAGCTCAATCGCTGCTCTTCCTGCTTCATATGTACCTTCCGTCCCTCCGATCAGAATTACAGCATCTGCATGAATTGCAGCTAAAACATGGGCGCTGGCCCATGTCCTGGCTCCAGATGAAACAGAGACATCTATTATCTCTCCTTTAGTTTTTACTTTTTTAAATCCGGAACATACATATTTTTCCGCATTTGTTTCATTTACTGACCTTGGCGCAACTAAAGAGCATCCCGATTTCGCCAATGCCCATCCTATGTGCCTACATGTATCAAAAAAAGCATCTTCGTATTCCAGATCCCAGGCCGAAATATCCGCTTTACGAAAACTACCTAGCACTGCTACTTTCATCTGACCATGTCCTTGAAAAAGGCAACCATTTGTTACGCACTCACATTGTATTCAACCGCCTCGGCAGCACTGCCTATGGCACAGATGCGGCCAATTGTGCAATTGCCCGATTCGACCAAGCATAAAGTGGGACAGGTTTTTTCCGGACAGGACGCCCGTTGCTTTTCGACTGGGAGAGTTGATCTGAAGGCCAATCCCATCATCGTCCCTGAATCCGCTCCGTTTTTTTCGATAACTATTTGAATAGTTTGATTTAAGCTTCCATTCCAGAGAAGCCGCGGCGTTGGTAGTCAGACGCTTTGAAGAATTCATTAAGGCTCAAAACGGCCTTAAAATCAAGGACCTTTCAGTTGGAGACATCATTCACTATTTCGAGCGGATACGCTACAAAACAGGACCACCATGAGCTTTTTTGTCCGCTTTGCCCGAAAGATTCGACGTCACAGTGATACCGACCACACCGAACAGAGTCATGCGCAGTCGATAGCTCGTTATCCAATATTGCGAAAACAGGCCTCAAACTCACGAGGCCGCTTGTCGTATGCATGTGGAGTTCCATACCTCACTACGGACTCCGTATGACACCGGCTCTGGCAGACGAAGATAAAGGCAACCCGCCAGTCGACTGCTTCGCCAACTCTCCGATCTCACACCCTATTTGGCGAACCGCCGGAGTTTGACGATAATCGCTCTCTCACGAGTTCAACACAGGTTTCACCCATCCGACATGGGACGCTATCGACCCCCTGCCCCACCCAAGTCCCCCTACATCACGGCCGACGGCTATGAACGCCTGCGCCAGGAGGAAAAGGCGATCTGGGCACGCCGGCGCGAAGTCACACAAGCCCTGGCAGCCGCAGCGGCGGAGGGCGACCGTTCGGAGAACGCCGAATATATCTACCGCAAGAAAGAGCTGCGGGAGATCGACCGGCGTATCCGCTATCTGCAAAAGCGCCTGCCGGCACTGAAGGTGGTGCGCGAACCTCCGGGCGACCGGGAGCAGATATTCTTCGCCGCCTGGGTCACCCTGGAAGACGAGGAGGGACAGGAACGGGAGTATCGCATCGTGGGTCCCGACGAGATCGCTCACCGGCCCGGCTACATCAGCATGGACTCCCCACTCGCCCGCACCCTGATGAAGCGCCGCCTGGATGACGAGGTGGAGGTGACGACCCCCGGCGGCAAATCGCTCTACCTGGTGGTGGACATACGCTACGAGGAGGCTTGAACTCACCGCTTGGACCGGCGAAACCGTGACACCCCTGGAAGCGCCCCACGCCAGTGACATTCGGTGCGGACCCCCGGCCCGCACCGAACAGGTTCAAGTTAGACTAGTTATCGAGCGCAGAGATCGCTCTGACCGTCGCTTTCGTCGTCCATACGGCGTTCGCCATATAGCGGAAGTTGGTCAGGGCAGCCGCATAGCCGTCGCCCTCCTCGATCTGTGCAGCGGCTGTGGCGTCGGACACCACGGCTACCTCGAAACCCTGCTCCAGCAGTTCACGCAGATGCGATTCGGTGCAGAGATTGGCGGACATTCCGGCCAGGATCACCTTGTCGATCCCCCGCTTGCGCAGTTGCAGCACCAGATCGTTACTGTCCGGCCCGTATACCTTGTGGGGCGAGGTCACGACCGCCGCGCCATTCTCGATATAGGGTTTGTAGCGCTCCAGCCAGTCGGCGCCCGAACCCTTGAATCCCGTGGTATCGAGCGGACCCTTGCGGTCGAACATGCCGATCTTGTGCATCAGCTTCTCCAACGCCCCTTCGAACCGCCAGCCGTGATCGTGCGGGTAGTAGTAGTGGGGAGAGACGAACAGCGGCAGGCCTTTGTGTTGCGCGGTCTTCATCAGGGCCTCAATGTTTGCGACCGTGTTGTTTTCGGTCACGCTCTTACCGACCACGCCCCAGGTCACCCCCTGGGGACTCAGAAAGTCATTCTGCGGATCGGTCACCACTACCGCGGTACGTTCGGGATCGATCTCGAAGCCGGGTGTCGGCAGCGCCGCGTCCGCGTGGAAGGCGGCGCCAGCGGTCAGTCCGACGGCAAGGATAAGGTTGTATAGACTCTGTTTCAGCATGTCAGCATCCTCGTTCAGGTGTGGTTGAGTGTTCAGCGCCGTGCGACCAGTATCTGCAACTGGCCGCTCTCATCGAGTTGTTTCAACTCGCTGTACCCGCCTACCGGACGATCGTTGATGACGATCTGCGGGAAGGTCCTGCCGTTGGTTCGCCGCAGCATGGACTCCAGTTCCTTTCGCTCGCTGGCATCGATCTCCTCGAAGCTCAGGTTACGTGCCTGCAGCAGGGCCTTGGCATGGCTGCAGTAGGGGCATGAAGGTCGGGTGTAGATCTCTATACGGTTCATCTTCGTCTCTCCAATCAATGGGTGTGACGATATTCTTGTCGCCATTTCCTGGATGATCTATGTTTATTTAGCCAAGAAATATGCCCGATCGTATAATCTGGAGATATTGATCGATGGACGTCTTCAGCGACATACTCCACACACTGCGCCTCAAGGCCAGGGTGTTTCTTCATGCCTGCTTTTATGGAGACTGGGCGGTGGACACCTCCGGTGACAGACGCGCCACCTTCCACATGGTGGTGCGTGGAGGTTGCTGGTTGCATCTGCCCGGACAGGCTGCGCCGACCGCCCTGACCGGTGGCGATCTGATCGTATTTCCGCACGATGCCGAGCACACCATCAGCAACAGCCCGACGCCGCCGCCCGAAGCGTTCCCCCGCAACAGGCTCCCGCCCCAGGATCGGGAGACCCAGGGCGTGACACTGATTTGCGGTTACTTCGAGTTCGACCGCCATCAATGGAACCCGGTACTCGAGTCCCTGCCAGAAGTCATGCTGGTTCATGAGCGAAGCGAAACCGGGATGCCGCTGTCCGACACCCTGGGCCGCTACTTGGCGTATGAGGTGGAAGCCGATCAGCTCGGCGGTGATCTGTTGGTCGACCGGCTCTCCGAAATTCTCTTCATCCATGTCGTAAGGCGTCATCTGGAGCAAAACCGGGGTCAGGGCTTTATCGCGGCCATGGCTGACGAGCGCATCGGCCGTGTCCTGAGCACTGTCCATCAGGCTCCCGCAAGCAATTGGAGCGTAGAGAAGATGGCGAAGGTCGCGGGTATATCGCGTTCAGCCTTTTCCAACCGTTTTACCCAACTCGCCGGCCTCTCTCCCATGCTCTACCTGACACGCTGGCGCATGACACTGGCGAATGAACTTTTTCTGAACACGCCGCAATCCGTGGAACAGGTGGCGGAGAAAGTCGGTTATGAGTCGGGAATCGCCTTTGCCAAGGCCTTCAAGCGAGAGTTTGGTTACGGGCCCGGCGCCGTGCGCAAGAAGAAACGGATGATGAGTTAGAGCAGGCTGTCTGTTTGATATTACGCGGATGTGTTACCTGGCGCATCGGCGCCTTATGGATAGTGACCCCTCGTCCAGCGTACCCTGACAGGTACCTTATGGCATGAACGGCGACAGCACGGACCGTTACGAAGGCATACCCCGCAGAGGTTCGATCGACCGCTTCAGCGGCAGCCGGAGATCGCTTCAAAACCGCCGTTATCCTGCAGCAGGCTGAACGCCGCCTGCTCAATCTCCGCTTGAGACAAAGGCCAGGGCGTTTGTCTGGATGAGTACGGAAAGACCATATAGAGAATCTCTCCTGAAGGCGTTCCCGTTCCCGTTCTGGCATTCGGACTCTCCCCACCCAGCGCCTCCGCCATATGCAGCGACATCTCACCGAGTTTCGCATTCGAGGGTCCGATATCCGCCACCACGAAGGAGGTCTTTTCTCCTGTCGCGGTATTGAGCGCATAACCCAGGTCGCCGATCAAACCGGTTCCCCTGCGCTTATAGAAACTGCGCGGAAACACAAAATATGAAACAGAGGTGGAATCCACATAGCGTCTTGGGTCCGTTATGTCGTCCACCACAGTGTCCTGCAGCGATGTTTTCGAGACGAAATACCCGGCGAAGTCACCGCTGGTCTGAACATACGCCTTGCCGGGATTTCCAGGATCCGGGACCAGTACCGTATGCCACCAGGAAGTCCCCGGATAGCCCGCATTGGCCGGGCAATCCAGACCCTTGAAGCCTTCACCGCGTGTGCAATGCAACGCCATATCGTCCGGGTGGTAGGCGTTTGGCGCGCCGTCCGCATCCAGATGGATATGGGACGACCTGAACGCATAGGCGGTGTTTTCGCCGTTGATATACAACCGGTCATCCTGGTAGGTGGTCCAGGGATTGAAGTTACAGGCATCTTCGGCGAAGGCGTTTGCGAACCAAACCAGGGTGGTCAAAAGTACCAGTTTTGTCACGGATTATCCTCCCGTTGATAATTTCCTCACCTGGATCATCCATATCCACATGCCTACGGAGTCGAGCGACCCAGATGTCACGTGCAGAGTGAGGCCCCCCGTAACCGTGCTGTAACTGCCACAGGCCGATTTCAGAAGGCTATGATTTCAGGTACCCGCTTCGCCAATGCCAAAGCCAGCGACTGATGCTGGCTTTCATCCAGATGGATGCCGTCGACCACACTTGCTGCGGTGACGCTGCCCGCATCGAAGAAGTGGACGGAAAACGTTTCCGCCACATTTTCGAGTTCGGAGGCCAAACCTGCACAACGTTTCTCCGCGCCGTCAAATTTGTACGCCATAGCCCCCTTGGGCTTGACGATGGGAGGCGGCGCGACAAGCAGAATCTCCGGCACCGGCATGCCCGGCTCGATGGGGGCCTGACGGATGATCTGAACCAGTTTCGCCATACCCTGGGCTGACAGCCAGGCGTTGTTGTGGTGTGTGCACTGAAAGTCGTTGCTGCCGAGCATCAGAATCACCAGCTTCAGGGGCGCATGCATTTCGATGACTTGGGCAAGACCCTGTGATCCGTCCCGACCCGCCTTAAACGGATCGTCCCAAACCGTTCTGCGTCCGTTGAGGCAGTTTTCGATCACGCGCACGTTCAATCCGGCCTGGTTCAGCGCCTGTTCGAACACGCCCGGCCATCGTTTGTCGAATGGCAGTCTGTCTCTTGTATTAGGAATGATCCCCCAAGTCAGACTGTCGGAATAGACGAGGATTTGATCCATGGTTCTGATTGTGGTTGTCGGGTATCCAGAGAATGGGGTTGCAGTTCGCTTACGCAAGCCGCCTGATGGTTCCATTGTTGACCAAAATAGAGAGTACGGCCAGGTCGATATATCCCCTCTCGGAGCAATCAGGCCATTTGCCGCGGCGCTAGTCCCATAGTGTCGGAGGGAAGTTGCACTTGCCAATAGGTTCGAGCCGCCGTAGCAACGCCATCCTGTGATCCCGGGAATGTCCTGGATTGTCAGCCGTCCTCAGCCCCCAGACGATAGCCTTTCGTCCGCTCAATCCCAGACCAGTGGCGGCTCATCCATTTTCGCCAGCTGTTCACGCAGGGTCAGAACATGCTCTTCCCAGAACTGGAGGGTATCGAACCAGGGGAAGGCCTGGGGAAAGGCCGGATCTTCCCAGCGCTTCGCCAGCCAGCCGGCGAAATGAACCAGGCGCAGGGTGCGTAACGCCTCGACCAGATGCAGCTCCGACGGATTGAAGTCGCAAAAGCGGGTGTAGCCGTCGAGCAGGTCGGCCAGCCGCGTCGTCATGTAGGCGCGGTCGCCGGAGAGAAACATCCACAGATCCTGCACCGCGGGGCCCATACGGGCATCGTCGAAGTCGACGATCTGGGGACCCTCGTCGCGCCAGAGGACGTTGCCCGGATGAAAGTCGCCATGCAGTCGAATCGTGTCGACATCGCCGGCGCGCCGATAACAGGCTTCGACCCGCTGCAGCAGATCCTTGATCAGACTCTCGTAGGCAGCGAGCAGATGGGCCGGGATGAATCCTTGCGCCAACAGTAACCGGCTGGGCGCGAGCAGGTAGCTTTCGATATCGACGCTTGGCCGATGCTCGAAAGGGCGGACCCGACCCAGGGCGTGAATACGGCCGATGAAACGTCCTAGCTGTTCCAGCTGCTCCGGATTGTCCAGCTCCGGCGCGCGCCCGCCGCGACAGGGGTAGAGCGCGAAACGGATCCGGCCGTAGTGGCGCAGGGTCTCGCCCCGCGCATCGGCCAGCGGGGCGATGACGGGAATCTCCTCCTGCGCCAGCGCCTGGGTGAAGCGATGCTCCTCGATGATCGCCTCGTCGCTCCAGCGGTTTGGACGGTAGAACTTGGCCACCAACGGTGCACCCTCATCCAAACCGACCTGATAGACCCGGTTCTCGTAACTGTTGAGGGCGAGGAACTGGCCGTTGCACAGCACCCCGGTCGACTCGATGGCGTCGAGCATGGTGTCGGGTGTAAGCGCCGCAAAGGCCTGGTTGGATGTCGCTGCTTCTGGCATGGTGTGACCGTTGTCGTATGGGCGCGTCCCGTTTCCGGCAACGCTGTTGCGACCAGATGTTACAATAGCCGCTTTCACAGTGATACGCGCAGTACGGAAAAATGCTCACCATCTCAAACCATGTCGCCATCCCGGATCAGGAGATCGAGCTGAGCGCGATCCGCGCCCAGGGCGCGGGGGGTCAAAACGTCAACAAGGTGTCGTCGGCAATTCATCTGCGCTTCGACATCAACGCCTCCTCCCTGCCCGATTACTACAAACAGCGACTGCTCAAACTGCACGACAGCCGCATCAGCCGCGACGGCGTTATCGTGATCAAGGCGCAGAACCACCGCGACCGGGAGCGCAATCGCGAGGAGGCCCTGCAGCGTCTGCAGGCATTGGTCCGCAGCGTGGCGGCGACACGCAAGCGGCGCATCCCCACCAAACCGAGCCGGGCCGCGCAGACGCGCCGGCTCGACAGCAAGAGCAAGCGTGGCCAACAGAAGGCGCTGCGCCGTAAACCCGAGCTTTAGGCAGACAACATTGGCGCTCAAATCGACCATCCACAAGGCGGAACTCCAGATCGCCGACATGGATCGCAACCACTACCAGGTGTATTCCCTGACCCTGGCCCGCCACCCCTCGGAGACCGATGAGCGCATGTTGCTGCGGCTTGTCGCCTTTGCCCTCAACGCGCATGAGCAGCTCGTCTTCTGCAAGGGCATCAGCACGGACGACGAACCCGATCTGTGGCGCAAGAGTCTCAGCGGCGAGATCGAACTCTGGATCGAACTGGGCCAGCCCGACGAGAAGCGGTTGCGACGGGCCTGCGGCCGTGCCAGGCAGGTGATCGTCTACCCCTATGCTGAGCGCAGCGCAGAGATCTGGTGGCAACAGAACGGCGCTGATTTCCAGCGTTTCGACAACCTGTCCGTCATCAAGCTGGTCGTGACCGGCGATACCGCACTGGATGCACTGGTGAACAAGAGCATGAATCTCAACTGTTCCATCCAGGACGGCCAGGCCTGGCTCGGTGACGACAGTCTGAGTGTCACGCTTGAACAGACCCGATGGAAGTGATCGCACGGTCTGGATCGACGGCACGGGATACACAACAACAATGACAGAGGAAGTGCATGAGAAGCTGGAATCCAGCCGTACTGGCCATCAGCGGCTATCAGAAATTCGTCTCTCCATACAAGGGATTCAGTTGTGCGCATCGGGCGGTCAATGGCGGACACTCCTGCTCTGAACACATCAAGCAACTGATTATCGAGAGGGGCTTGCTCGCCTCGATCGAAGCGATACGCCAACGATTCAACGACTGCAAGAGCGCAGCCCTCTATCTGCAAGAGAAGAGGAAACGGCAACCGGGCAAAGGATCCGCCTCATCCTCCAGCTCCGATAAGGCGTGTGCGGCGGCCGATGCCATAGCCTGTGCGCCATCGAGCTGCACGGATGTCGGCGCCGGATCTGTCGGCAGCCTGAGCGCAGGGGGCTGCGACGCTTGCGCCTGCACGCCTTTCTGAACAATCCCGTCGAGCACCGAAGCAACTGCGT
Organism: Sedimenticolaceae bacterium; assembly: GCA_050305975.1. Classification (GTDB taxonomy): domain Bacteria; phylum Pseudomonadota; class Gammaproteobacteria; order Chromatiales; family Chromatiaceae; genus Thiodiazotropha. The sequence goes on from JBNLGI010000221.1 coordinate 15,837, forward strand.
CAGATTTTCGCCGCAGGAAATCCGGGTGATAAGTCACATAGCCGCACAAGCCTGGCCATGAAGTCCAGAGACGCCAAGATGACGTGGGCGACGCAATCCCCATAGAGCGTTTTCAACTGACAGTGGAGAGTGCCGTTCGCATGTGCGACAAGCGCAGCTCTAAGACCGCCGGGGGGCTGATGTAGCGGCACTGCCGTTCCAGCTTCTTGCGTTCCTCGGCCCTGGCCGCCAAGGCTGCAAAAAGTGGTTTCAACAAGAATCTCCTTGAGGTAGAAAGGTCGCAGTCTCACAGAAGAGGAACGAGTAGATGTAGACATTCGCCGGCTGGTTCAAGCACGACAAGAGCCTGATCCCGCTGGATACTGTGTACAGGAGAATCAGTGAAGTGATTCTAGTGCTCGGGAACTCACAATCGCTGATGGTGTGAATTTCCGATCGCACCATTCCGCAGACTCCGGTGATTCGAGTCTACCTGTAATCGCCTTGCATCATGGTCGGCACGGTCCGGCAGCCGTATGAAATAAATTCCTCAATAGATCGGGATTTATTCTTATCTTTATTTTTTTATTGCTATGATTCTGTCTGCGTTTCTAGGAAACGGTATCAGTAGTGTAAGGATACGTATGTGTATTTTGTCCTGTTGTTGATCCAATCGTCGAGCGACCCATGGGAATGCTGTTCAGCGTTATCGGGTTGCGATATCCCTCCACATATTTCTTTTCACGCAGCTGCCGTGAGCAACGCTTATTAACAATTAGACTTATTCTATAAAGGGAAGACTCATAATGAACCGAGCCAAACTTCTTACCATTGTTGTGTTGACAATGATGCTGGGCGCCTGCGCATCCGTACCTCAGCAGCCTGTTGCCTTCGATGCGGGCGCCATCGCCGGCAGCGGCAATCATGTCGCTATCCAGATGAAGGAGATACCCGCTTCGGATACGACTTTTCCGGGAGCTGGCTGCCTGATGTGCATCGGCGCAGCTCGGCTTTTCCATTCGGACCTGAGTAAGCAAGTGCAATCGCTTCAGCCGGAAGATCTCAACGCGTTGCCGGATCGTCTGGCGAAAGTGCTGCGTGACAATGGGGCTCAGGTGAGCGTGCTCGATCAACCCGAGGATATCAGTAGTCTCCCCTCCAACCCCGCAAAAGGCGAAAATCAGAAACTGTCGGAAAAGGATTTCAGACCGCTCGCAGACAAGCTCGGGGTCGATAAACTGCTTGTGCTCGATATCCGCGGGCAGGGCGTGAAGCGAGCCTATTCCTCCTATATACCGACCGACATCCCCCGGGCTTACGTCTCGGGTATCGCCTACATGGTCGATCTGAAGACCAATACCTATGTCTGGTACTCGGCAATCGAAACTGCCCGGCCAGCGGAAGGCGAATGGAATGAACCGCCCAGCTTTCCGGGTCTGACCAACGCTTACTATCAGGTGCTGGCCGAAACCTCAGATTCGCTGGCGAGCGAGTTGTCAGTCAGTGCCGCAAAGACGTCGATAACCGCTCCGCTAACTGAAACGACAGCCAAAGCGACGCAATGACGGTCATGGACGTGTCATCTCTGTTTCAATCCCGTGGCCGGACTGTTGCCGGCATCGCACTGCTCACCTTCGTGCTCACCGGCTGTACGACACCGACGGTCAAACCTCAGGTGCGGCCGGTCGATGCGACGATGGCCAAGCGGCTTGACGGTTCCTGGGTCGCTATTGTTGGTGAAGATCGCCTTTTCACGTTCAATGGGGAGTATCGCGACAGCAAGGCCCAAAATGGCTACCAGATGCTCTATCCTGCGTCGGATTTCGCGGGATTTCTTGTGGGTGTCGCGACCCATGCAGCTTTGCAAAGCGCCCAGAACGATGCGCATCTCGAAGCACAGCGCAAGATATCCGATGAGGTTCTGGTACCTTATCGACAGGTTCTGGACGAGATCCGTGTGCATGAAGCCTTCAGGCGCGCGCTGCAGTTGAGTGAGTTCGGCGCCGGGATCGATGTGGCTGATGAGTCGAAAGATACGACAGTGCCCCAAGTCAGTCTGGCGGCACACGCCATCATGGCACAGAGTCGCCGGGCACTGATCATCGACCTGGTCGCGAAAGTCAGGGACCCGTCAAATCCCGACGACACCTCCGGATACGTGCACAAAGTTCGTGTGATATCGGACCCGATCGAAGTGAACTACCACAGCGTCAACGACTACTGGCTTGCGGATGACGGGCGCCAGCTCAAACAGACGGTTTCAAGCCTGCTGGCGAAGGCCATTGATCTCTTCACGGCCGATGCGACCCGACATTTGCATTCGCTTGAGCAGAAGCAGATCACCGCCCGTTACCAGTACGGCAACGAGCAACGGCGTGAGCGTGCGGTACTGCTCGAGCAATCCTGCACGCGTCAGACGCTGCGCACGCTGCGTGGTTGGGTTTTGTCAGTACCCGTGAAGGACAGTCTGAAGGGCGAAGCGCAGTGCAGGAGCACAGAGGTTGCAACGCACAGTGAATCTCCACCCGCTTGAGTTCGTACCTGACGCGATAGCCGTATCGGCTTTCGCGTCAGCTGCGGGCGGCTTTGCCTTTGGATATCGATTGAAAACCGGGTTGAGCTGGTAGAAGGTGGATTCCGGCCTTCGCCGGAATGGCTCTTTTCTTGGTGCGACAAACCGCGCATCCCTGCCCCTCTGCGTATTCCAGAAAGGCTATCCGCAATCGCATCTAGGGCTTCAGCAGATAGACCTGCTCCAGCATTCGGCTCACGCCCTTGTCGCCGTAGCGTTCGCTGTCTTTCAGCAGGTCCAGGGTGTGCAGCAGCGTGATCTTGAAGCGGGACTCGAACAGTTCCCTGACCTCCGCTTCCTGCACACTGTAGGGAGGCCCGCTCATCTCCTCCTGGGGATAGTCCATCGCCACCAGCAGTATGCGGCACTTTTCCGGCAGCAGGCGGCACAGCATATTGGCGTAGTGTCGGCGTTGTAGCGGATTGAGGGCGATCAGCGAGGCGCGGTCGTAGACCGCATCGATATCGCCAGTGTCCAGCTGCGGCAGATCGAAGATGTCGCCGCAATAGAGTTCGTAGGGTCCGGCCCGCCAGCATTCGAAACCCGCCACGGCGGAAACTTCGGGCTGCAGCTGATGCTCACCGAAAAAGCTCTCGACCGCCAGCGGGCTGAGCTCGACGCCCCGGATGCGATAGCCCTGCTGCGCCAGCCAGACCATGTCCCGGCTCTTGCCGCACAGCGGCGCCAGCACTACTGAGCCTTGCGGCATATGCATGGCGTGCCAGTGGTTGAGCAGATGGGGATTGAACTCCACATGATGCCAACCGATATTCTGCTCTTTCCAGCGCTGCAACCAGTTATCGTTGGGATCTCGAAGTGCATCCGTTTCCGACATCGGCGACTCCTGTGTTCGATGGATGAAGTAGTGGGACTCGGTAAAAATAGAATAACCGCAGAGCGAAAAAAAAGCCCGCTCATCGTGAGCGGGCTTTTCCGTTCCGGGCAAACTGTCGCGGGTGACGATCAGTTGGCGAGACGCTCCTGAATCGCTTCCACCACGGCATCGCTTTCGGTCGCGCTGACTGTCAGCAGCATGCCTTCCTTCTTGTAGAAATCGACCAGGGGCGCGGTCTTCTCGTTGTAGACGTCGAGCCGGTTGGAGATTGCCGCCTCGGTCTCGTCGTCACGCTGGACCACCTTGCCGCCGCACTTGTCGCAGACACCTTCGACCTTGGGGGGCATGCTCTTGACGTTGTAGATGGCGCCGCAGTCCACGCAGGTGCGGCGGGTGGTGAGCCGGTCGAGAATCACATCGCGCGGCACATCGATCTCGACCGCGAAGTCGAGGCTGACGTCGATCCGCTTCAGCAGCTCCTTGAGTGCCTCGGCCTGGGGAATGGTGCGGGGAAAGCCGTCCAGCAGGAAACCGTTGGCGCAATCGGGTTCCTGCAGCCGCTGCTCCATGATCCCCATGATCAGGTCGTCCGGCACCAGATCGCCGGCCTTCATAAAGGCCTCCGCCTGTTTGCCCAGTTCAGAGCCGGCGGCAACCGCGCCGCGCAGAATGTCGCCGGTGGAGATCTGCACCGAACCGTCGAGTTCGGTCAGACGCTTGGCCACGGTACCCTTGCCCGCCCCGGGCGCACCCAAGAGAATAAGTTTCATTGATCGCTCCTTTTGTTATATTGATACCGGCGTTCATCATGATGGAGCCCTGCTCCCTCCGCCGGTTTAATGTCAAGCCGGCCGCTATTATACGCATTTCGGGTTTAATGAAACCCCGGGCCGTACCGGAAGTCGCTATTCCATGCTGAAACAACCGCTTAAGGGAATATTCATCGCACTCACCACGGTTGTGCTCAGTGCCTGCTCCACGTCACCGCCCAAAGACACGGGCAACGCTTGCGGCATCTTCACCGAGAAGGATGATTGGTACGAGGCATCCCAGGACTCCTTCGAGAAGTGGGGCGTGCCGATCCATGTACAGCTGGCGATCATCCATCAGGAATCCCGCTTCAAACACGATGCCAAACCCCCGCGAGACAAACTCTTCTGGTTCATCCCCTGGTTTCGCAAATCCTCCGCCTACGGCTATGCGCAGGTGAAGGACAGCACCTGGGACTGGTACCGGGAGAAGACCGGCAACCGCTGGGCTGACCGTGACGACTACGAGGATGCGGTCGACTTCATCGGCTGGTACGGCAACCTGAGCCAGCAGAAGCTGGGCATCTCGAAGTGGGACGCCTACAACCAGTACCTGGCCTACCACGAGGGTCACGGCGGCTTCAAACAGGGCACCTACAAGAAGAAAGCCTGGCTGATGCAGGTGGCGCGCAAGGTGGACAACAACGCCAAACGCTATCGTGCGCAGATCGGCAAATGCCGCGATGAACTGGAAAGCGGGTGGAGTCTGTGGCCGTTTTGATCGCCGCTCCACCCGCTCAATCGCATCCAGTGACGCGGACGCCTCGCGTGCTATCCGGCCGGCAAGTCACGATGCCGCGTTGGCGGTCAGCGATCTAATATTTCATCGACTTCTTCCTGACTCAGGACTTGCGCCGTGTAGGCACCCTTGCCGATGATCGCCTCGATGGCCCGGACATAACCCTTCAGATGGCTGGCCGAACCGTCCAGCAACGCATCGTAGAGCGTGACGATGTCGGGCTGATCGGTATAGAGACGCCCGCACTGGGTGTCGTCCTCGATGCCGTTGTCCTGTTCAACGATCACTTCCGGGCAACGGTCGATGTCATGCATATCCAGCTCTTCGATGAAGGCGCCCACATAGAGCGCGTCCAGTTCGCTGCCGGAGGCCAGGTTCACCAGATAGCGGTATTTTTCCGTGAAGTAATCTCCATACGCCTCGCCGGTGAAGACACCGATGTTATCGTTGCTGTTGGGATCTTCCAGGCCATACTGCTCGAGCATCCCTTTAACCGCATCCGTGTGCTGCTGTTCGGAGTCGTCGATGCGCCCGAAGGTCACAGACTCGGGGTAAAGCATACCCAGTTTGATGTAGACGTCCCGCGCGAGTTTCTCCTCCTCGCGCATGAAAGCCAGGTGGGTGGCCTCGTTGAAGTCGAGGTCGGCGGTCAGCCGCAGCTGATCGCCGCCACCGCGCCCGCCCGCTGCCGAGTTTCCGCCGCCGGCCAACAAGGATCCTGAAGAGATCGAGCAACCGATTGATAGGAGAAGGCAGGTCGTTAGCGCCAGTCGTTTATTCATGTTAGAGCTCCAGTAGGGTGTCGTTCCACCGCTGAATCGCGGATCGGGGTTCACCCCGATGACTGGAGATCATACTGTCGGCCCGCGGGTCGAAACTGTATCAATCTGTTACCGTGGCAACCGCCTTTGTAACCGTTGAAACAAACTGGGAGCCTTGTTCCCGATAACGCAGGGTCTGGGCCATGAATTACCTAGGCGATGGTGCCGGTACCGCCCTTATCACATTGATTCAAAATGAATTAATTTGCACTGCTTGAGATAGATTGAAGCCGTTCACAGAATCCGTAGAGAGTGTGTCCTCAGCGTCGCAACAGCAGCTTCCATAGCCCACTCAAGGCAGATGGAGTCTGGCTACGGTGCCTCCCCCGGTCGCCTCGTCCAGTTCAAAACGCCAGTCATTCATGCGACACAGCTGATCGACGATCGCCAAACCCAGACCACTGCCGCCGGAAGCGCGACTGCGGGAGTCCTCGAGGCGCTTGAACGGCTGCAGCACGATCCCGCGCTGATCCGCAGGGATGCCTGGCCCCCGATCCGTGACTTCGATTCTCACCTGGCCATTCACGCTCTCGCAGGTCACCACCACCGGTTTGCCCGCGCCATAGCGCAAGGCGTTATCCAGGATATTATTCAGTACCCGACGAAATGCCGTAATCGGCAGGTCACGCGTGATCTGCCCGCGACAGTGGAAGCTGATATCCGCTTGCCGACGCCGGTACTCTTCAATCAGTGTTTCGATCTGCGCACAGACCTCGGTCTGCCGGGTGATCTCATCGGAGATGCCTTTTGAGAGTTGCAGCGTGGCCGAGATGATCTCGTTCATTTCGGAGAGATCGGCACGCATCCCCTCCACCAGCTCACTGTCGGGTTTACCCTCCAGTAACTCGAGCTCCAACTGCATGCGCGCAATCGGTGTTCGCAGGTCATGTGAGATACCGGCCAGCAGTGTGGTTCTGTTCTCCATCAACACCTGCAGCTGTTGCTCCATCTGATTGAAGTTGCGCGTCAGCTCCACCAGTTCGGCCGCCCCCTGCTCGGGCAGTGGCCGTCCCCGCCTTCCCTCACCGATTCGGGTCGAAGCCCGGGCCAGGGCCGCCAACGGTTGCGTAATGCGCCTCACCATTACCAGCGAGGTGAGAACTGCCATCACGGTGCCGGCAATCACCATCAATACCAGCGTCAGGGGGATACGACTGATGAATCGATGGGTGTCGAATCCGACTCGCATCTGCCGTCCGCCCATGGGGATATCGACCCAACGCCAATCGGGCGCCGCCTCATCATAGAGGATCTCGTGTACCGCGCCTGTCCGCTCACCGAGCGCCTGGGTGAAATCCCTCAGGTAGAAAGCGGGATCCTGGTCGCGCGGCAACGACTGTTCGGCCAGACCGATGATAATGTCGTGATGCGCTCTCATCTCCCGCTCGAAATCGGGGCGCGTGCCGGGTGGAAGCTCGACCCAGATTTGGGTGGTGAGCACCGCCATGGCCGATAGGTCGTTGGCCACCCGCTGCGTTAGCGGCATGGTCACGAAATAGACCACCAGTCCCAGAGAGAAGAGGGAAAAAACCAGAAAAGCGAGTGTGAAAGCGGTCGCCGTGCGACCAAAGAGCGTAGCGCTGAAAAAGGACAACCTCACGACGCCTCTTGATTGCCCTGGGGAGTGAAGATGTACCCCCTTCCCCATACTGTGCGGATATATTGCGGCTGGTCTGGATTGCTCTCGAGTTTCTTGCGCAACCGGGTCACTCTCACATCGATGCTGCGATCGTAGGGTGAACGTTCATACCCCTTGATCAGTTCGATCAGATGATCCCGGCTCAAAACCCGGTTGGGATTTTTCACGAAGGCCTCGAGCAGAGAGAATTCACCGGCCGTCAGATTGACCTGTTCACCGTCCCGGGATAGCGCATTGGTGGTCAGATTGACCGTAAAGTCACCGAATCGATAGACCTCTGAACCCCGACTGTCATAGACACCGGCACGGTTCAGCTCCTGAGTGCGGCGCAGAATGGCCTTGACCCGTGCCGAGAGCTCCCGTGGATTGAACGGTTTGGGAAGATAGTCGTCGGCCCCGACCTCGAGACCGATGATCCGATCGATATCCTCGCCTCGCGCCGACAGCATCAGAATGGGGATCGAGCTGGTCGTTCTGAGACGGCGGGCGATCGACAGGCCGTCCTCCCCGGGCAACATCAGGTCGAGGACGATCAGGTTTACCGGATGCTTGCCCAGATAGTCGTCCATGGCCTTGCCGCTGCCGACGCCGGCCATGTCGTACCCCTCACGACTCAGAAATTTGATCACCAGATCGAGGAGTTTCTGGTCATCGTCGACGACCAGTATTTTGGCTTTCTCCATGCTCATCACTGTTCATGCCATCTCAAGTGAAACCAAGCGTACTCCATCATTCGCAGGCTCCGGCTTGGCCTGAAACACTCTGAAACAGTTATCCAGCTACCGGAAATCGCCCAGAAATAGCTTCGGCCTACGCTATGAGTGAATAGAGGGATGATCACACACAGGAGGACGATCATGAACGTTACACACAAAGTATTGCACCTTTCCCTGCTGCTTGCCATGGCACTGCCGCCACTCGGCACCCTGGCGGATACCAATGAGCGTGTACTTTCCCTGGAAGAGAGTGGCGTACATAGCGGCCAGCAGGTCGCTGCGGGAAAAGGCACTCCGCAGCAGTTCAAGAACGCCGGCGAGACGGACAAATTGCGCCACCGCGTGAATGAAGCGGACAAGGAGCAGGCGGAGCGAAGACGCCTGGAACAGCATGACCAAGACGCGGATCAGTTGAAACAGCAGGACCAGATCAAACAGCAGGACCAGATCAAACAGCAGGATCAGATCAAGCTGCAGGACCAGCTCAAGCAGAAGGACCAGATCAAGCTGCAGGATCAGCTCAAACAACAGGATCAGCTAAAGCTGCAAGATCAGATCAAGCAACAGGACCAGATCAAGCAGCAGGATCAACTCCGGGATCAGGACAGGCTGAAGAGCGACGCTCAATCCAAAACCCAGCAGCAGTCCGGAGATCAGCAGCTGATCCAGAATCGCAACCAGTTCCAGCACCGCTATCAGTTCGAAAACGAGTCGACTGGACAGGGCTTCAACACCAGTGGTTCAATGTTTCAACAGATGAATAACCGCAGCGCCATGGGTGGCGGTGCCGCCTCTTCGACACGTGGTGGCGGCGGCGGTGGTGGTGGCGGCGCCGGTCGGCGCTGAGACCTCAATCAACCTGGCAACTAGAGAGATGCAGCGAATCGTCTACAAATCCCTGATGACCCTGCTCGGATTAGCCGCGACGTTAAACGTCTGGGGTGCGGATGCGACTTCGGCTACGGCCGACACCGATGGCACCGCATCCCAGACAAGCAACATGCAGAGCTGGCAGGAAGACGAGCGCAAGGACAACTGGACCTGGTTTGGCATGGGTTACGAATCCCGCAGATCTCTTTCGGACAGGGGTGGCGCGGCAGCGCCCGGCACTGGCGGCGGTGGCGGCGGTGGCAAATCGGCCGGCCCCGGAGGGCCCGGCGGCAGAAGGTAGCCTGTCTGCCCCGGTCTCCAGCCATTTAAAAGACGGCGGACCACCCTCCGGGGCGGTCCGCCGTTTGCCTATAAGCCTTGTCGTATATTCGGAATGGGATTACTCGGCCTGACCTCCACCTATCAGCTTACCCCAGGTGTTGTCGAAATTTTCCGAGATGTATTCCTCGATCCACCAGACTCGCCGTCCCTGCGCATTGGACTCGACAACCTCTTCGCCCGTCTCGTCAAAGACCCACTGAGCCCAGACTCCGTAGAGCTTGGAGCCGTCTGGATTGCCCTCCAGATTGGCCTCGCTGGAGTGGGTGTCACCGCCGGTGTTGAGTCGGTCGAACTCATTGCAGAAGCCCGAGCCTTCCAGCACTGTGCCGATGACATTCTCGTCCCCATGCGCATTGGCCGGATAACAGAGGCTCAGATCGGTCTCTTTCGCCCACACCAGGTAGTCGTCTCCGAAATTGACGGCCCGGCTGTAGAAGAGATCGAGCGGCTCGGCTTCGCCCTCCTCCACGGTGCTGCTGTCACCTGTCTCGTAGACCATGAAGTAACGTGAGGGATCCCTCAGGTCGGAATCCAGATCAGAGCCGTCGTCGCAACTCCACTCCGCTGCCATGCCGACCGGTACCACTCCATCGAGGCAGTTACCCGTTATCGTAGCTGCGGTCGGAGCATATCTCGGATCCAGCGTGGTGATTTGCATACGGCGGTGCTGGGAGACATTGCGCGCCTGTTCGTTACCGCCAGGCGGATAGTCGTAGCAGACATGCGGCTCCGGCGCCTGCGGAACCTGAGTCACGGTCGAGCGATAGGTCTCACAGGTGACGGTTCCGCCCCCCGTATAGTCCGTATCATTGCTCGCCGTGAAGGATTCCGGCAGCGTCGTCCAGGTTTCGCCACCGTCGAAAGAGCGCCGTACATAGAGGTCGTAGCGGTCGTTGCCGACAGCATTGAGGCGCCAGTTCGGCGACCAGGCATAGAGGAACATCACAAAGTCGCCATCGAGGAAGCCGCGATGGCCCTTGGAGACGTCGAGTGGGTTGTACCAGCTCTGATCCTGCAGGTTGACATAGGCGTCAGTCCGGCTGTCCGTGGCACAGTCGTGGAACGCACCTTCGAGCTCGCTGGAATCCTGTGCCGCGCCGTCGGAGGGACACTGATGCCAGGTCAGCACTTTGGTGGTGTTGCCCTCTCCCTGGATGTAGCCCTGGAGTATCGGATTGGTGTCGCCGATACCGTAGGTCGAACCCCCGCTGAAATCGACTGCCGGACAGACTGTCATATCACCGGTAGCCGAATCGAGACACTCATCGGGCACCACGCTCGATAAGTTGGTCGCCGGATCGTTGCAGATGCCGCCCGGATAGTAGGGATTCACACCCGGATCAACCAGCCATGCGCCACAGACCATGTTTTCGAAGGCATAGGGATTGACCGCAATGCCCTCGTTCCCCCTGTAGCCCGTCGGCAAAACGATTCGCCTCAGCATGGTGTCGGCGGGACCGCCCTGACGCATGGCCCCCTGTTTCCAGGAGGGGATGGCGAGCAGACCGTTCCGACTGCCCATCGCCTTGCCGATCGACTGCACCAGCAGGCTGGAGCGGCGTGCGATCTCGGTGTTGTAGACATCGTAGTTATAGGCGCCGAAATCCCACATCGCGGAGGTGTTGAGCACCGGGTAGTACTCGCCCGTACGCCAGTCGACCTCGGGCTGATTCAGCAGATTGCCCTGCTTGACCAGATTCTGCACCAGTCCGTTGGGTAGATCAGCCGTCTCGGAGGTGGCGGGATCGCCCATATCGAAGCTGAAATACCACTGGTTCTTGCCGATATCCGCCGTGCAGTCGGGAGAGGCATCGGGCGCATCTTCGTCGCAGGGAGTGCCGTCGGGCAGGAACTGATAGCGGCCCAGACCTTTCGACTCTTCCGCGGCCACGATGACCCACGCCCGGTCAACCGGAATCACATCATTCGGATTCGAGTCATACCCCTGCAAGGAGAGTCGTGGCCTGGTGGAGGCGGTGTTGGCCAGATTGGGCAAACCTTCAGCGTTCACACAGATCTCTCCCGGAGTACCCTGAGGGCCTTGCGGAACGGAAACCACGTCCGCGCAGAAGTCCTGCAGGCCGTAGTTTTGCGCCACCTCGTGGTTGCAGTAGCTGAAGCGCTCTGTGGTCACTCCCGGAACACACTTGTCGTTGTTGGTCAGACGCATGGGTACGGCCATGGGCACGAAGGCCTGAGGCCGGCCGCTCTCCAGCAGATCATGAGCGTCGATAGGCACGGGAATCATCTCATCGGCTGTGCTTTCGACCAGGTCGAA
>JBNLGI010000222.1:0-6707 GCA_050305975.1 Sedimenticolaceae bacterium
CCGCTCATGCCGAAGCTGAAGTCGCCGGAGCCGTCGCCCCAGCCGTCTCCCAACCAGTCATCACCCCAGCCACGGTTACCGTAGCCGGGGCCGCCCCACCAAGCGGATGCGGAGGTGGAGACAGCCACCAGGGCTGCGATACTCAGCGCTTTTGCGATCTTAGTCATGCTTTCTTCCTCACTTTGATTGGTTTTTCAACTACACGTTATTAACAGACAAGCGGTTGGTTGGATTTCCGGTGTCTAAATAGAGGGATGGCGTATCGGATACGCCAGTGGAAATCTTTGCTGTCCGGCCAGTTCCTGGCCCGTTTCTTATGTAGTGATTTTGCGTGGAACGCCCCTCGATTATAGACCTAAACAATGGATATTCAACCGCTATGGCGGTGCTAGAGCGCAGCCTCCAAGCCACCTATAAATTGTCTCTTGCCATTGAGAGAGAAGGCCTGATCTGGTACTGTTTACTCCCGTCCGTTCTCCCACTCCCTACGCAGAAGTCTCATGACCAGATTCATCTTTATTACGGGCGGTGTTGTCTCCTCATTGGGTAAAGGCATCGCTTCCGCTTCCCTTGCTGCCTTGCTCGAGGCCCGCGGCTTGAACGTCACCATGATCAAGCTCGATCCCTATATCAACGTCGATCCGGGCACCATGAGCCCATTCCAGCACGGCGAAGTCTTCGTCACCGAAGACGGGGCCGAGACCGACCTGGATCTGGGACACTACGAGCGCTTTATCCGCAGCACCATGGGGCGCAACAACAACTTCACCACCGGCCAGATCTACGAAAGCGTGATCCGCAAGGAGCGCAAGGGTGAATACCTGGGCGGTACGGTGCAGGTGATCCCCCACATCACCAACGAGATCAAGGAGAGCGTGATGCTCGGGGCGGACGGCGCCGACATCTGCCTGGTCGAGATCGGCGGCACCGTGGGTGACATCGAATCCCTGCCCTTCCTGGAGGCGATCCGCCAGATGGGGGTGGAGATGGGACCGCAGCGGACCATGTACATGCACCTGACCCTGGTGCCCTACATCAAGGCCTCCGGCGAGATCAAGACCAAGCCGACCCAACACTCGGTGAAGGAACTGCGCTCCATCGGTATCCAGCCGGACATTCTGGTCTGTCGTTCAGAACAACCCTTGCCCGAGTCGGAACGCAAGAAGATCGCGCTCTTCACCAACGTGCCGGAGAAGGCGGTCATCTCGGCGGTGGACGCCGATTCGATCTACCGCATTCCCGTGCTGCTGCACGCCCAGGAGATGGACGAGCTGGTCAACCAGCGTTTTGGCCTCGATCTGCCCGAGGCCGATCTCACCGAATGGGAGCGCTATCTGGATGGTCTCGACAACCTTAAGCAGGAGGTGCGCATCGCCATGGTCGGCAAGTACGTCCACCTCACAGAGGCCTACAAATCGCTGTCCGAGGCACTGGTGCATGCCGGAGTGCATACCGGCAACCGGGTGGTGATCCACTATGTGGATTCGGAACAGCTGGAGAAGAATGGGGTCGACAACCTGGCGGGTATGGACGCCATCCTGGTCCCGGGCGGATTCGGCAACCGGGGTGTCGAGGGTAAGATCGCGGCGGTGCGTTTCGCGCGGGAGCACGGCATCCCCTACCTGGGCATCTGCCTCGGCATGCAGGTGGCGGTGATCGAGTTCGCCCGGCATGTGGCACAGCTCGAGGAGGCCCACAGCACAGAGTTCAATCGCGGCACCCCGCATCCGGTGATCGCACTCATCACCGAATGGCTCAACGCCGACGGCAAGGTGGAGAAGCGCAGCGAGAACTCCGATCTGGGCGGCACCATGCGACTGGGCGGCCAGGAGTGTCGGCTGCAGCCCAATAGCCTGACCTATCAGCTCTACGGCAAGGATGTGATCGTCGAGCGCCATCGCCATCGCTATGAATTCAACAACAGCTATCTGGACGACATCGTCACCGCCGGCATGAAGGTCGCCGGCCGTTCGGTGGATGGCCGACTGGTCGAGATCGTCGAGATCCCAGACCACCCCTGGTTCGTCGCCTGCCAGTTTCATCCAGAATTCACCTCCACGCCGCGTTACGGCCATCCTCTCTTCTCCGGTTTCATCGAAGCGGCACGCAAGCACCGGGACGGACGCCTGAAGGCTGCTGAGATCAAAACCGATGAAGCTGTGTGATTTCGAAGTCGGACTCGACCGCCCCCTGTTCCTGATTGCGGGGCCTTGCGTCATCGAGAGCGAGGGACTGGCGGTGGAGACCGCCGGCCAGCTCAAGGAACTGACCGGCGAGCTGGGTATCCCCTTTATCTATAAATCCTCCTTCGACAAGGCCAACCGCTCCTCCGGCGAGAGTTTTCGCGGACCCGGTCTGGAGGAGGGGCTGCGGATTCTGCAGATGGTCAGGGCGGAGATCGGCGTGCCGGTGCTCACCGATGTGCACGAGGACACCCCTCTGAGCGAGGTGGCCGAGGTGGTGGACGTGCTGCAGACACCGGCCTTTCTCTGCCGCCAGACCAACTTCATTCAGAACGTGGCGCGCCAGGGTCGGCCGGTGAACATCAAGAAGGGCCAGTTCCTGGCCCCCTGGGACATGGGCAATGTGGTGGACAAGGCGCGTGCGGTCGGCAATCAGCAGATCATGGTCTGCGAGCGGGGCGTCTCCTTCGGCTACAACAATCTGGTCTCCGACATGCGCTCCCTGGCGGTGATGCGCGGGACCGGCTGCCCGGTGGTGTTCGACGCCACCCATTCGGTGCAGCTGCCGGGCGGGCAGGGGAGCCGTTCCGGCGGGCAACGGGAACATGTTCCAGTACTGGCCCGGGCGGCGGTGGCCGCGGGCGTCAGCGGGCTCTTCATGGAGACCCATCCGGAGCCCGAGAAGGCCTTGAGCGACGGCCCCAATGCCTGGCCTCTGCCGCGTTTGCGTGAACTGCTGGAGACCCTGCTGTTGATCGACCAGACGGTCAAGGCCCGGGGCTTTATCGAAACCGAGTCCTAGAGCCTGGTGGATTCGTGTTAACAGGCCCTAAACCCCTGCCGGCCAGATCGGTTACCATTCACGCCAGAGACAGCATTCCACTATCCGAAATCAACCCAAACAGCAGACGGAGACACAATGTCCGAAATTGTTGACGTACGTGGACGAGAGATCCTCGATTCACGGGGTAATCCCACCATCGAAGCCGACGTGATCACCGCCGATGGCGCCATCGGTCGCGCCATGGTCCCTTCCGGCGCCTCCACCGGCTCCCGCGAGGCCCTGGAGCTGCGCGACGGCGACAAGTCACGCTACCTCGGCAAGGGGGTGCTGAAGGCGGTGGCCCACATCAACGGCCCGCTGAAAGAGGCGCTGGTGGGTATGGAGGTGACCGATCAGGCGGGCGTGGATCAGACCATGATCGATCTGGACGGTACCGAGAACAAGGCCAATCTGGGCGCCAACGCGATACTCGGCTGCTCCCTGGCGGTGGCCCATGCGGCGGCCCAGGAGCGGGCGTTGCCCCTCTACCGTTACCTCTCCGCCGGTCCCTACCGGCTGCCGGTGCCGATGATGAACATCATCAATGGCGGCGCCCATGCCGACAACAGCGTCGACCTGCAGGAGTTCATGATCCTGCCGGTGGGCGCCGGCTCCATCCGCGAAGCGGTGCGCTACGGCGCCGAGGTCTTCCACGCCTTGCAGAGCGTGCTCAAGGGCCGTGGCATGGCCACCGCGGTGGGTGACGAGGGCGGCTTCGCCCCCAACCTACCCTCCAACGAAGCGGCCATCGAGGTGATCCTGGAGGCAATCGACAAGGCCGGCTTCAAGGCCGGCAGCGACATCTACCTGGGCCTCGACGCCGCCAGCTCCGAGTTCTACAAGGACGGGGTCTACGACCTGGCCTCCGAGGGACGCAAGTTCAGCGCCGCCGAGTTCGCCGACTACCTGGCCGGCTGGGTCGACCAGTATCCGATCATCACCATCGAGGACGGCATGGACGAGAGCGACTGGGAGGGCTGGAAGATCCTGACCGAGAAGCTCGGCCAGCGTATCCAGCTGGTGGGCGACGACCTCTTCGTCACCAACACCAAGATCCTGCAGCGTGGCATCGAGGAGAAGATCACTAACTCGATCCTCATCAAGGTCAACCAGATCGGCACCCTGAGCGAGACCCTGGCCGCCATCGAGATGGCCAGGAACGCCGGCTACAGCGCGGTCATCTCGCACCGTTCCGGCGAGACCGAGGACACCACCATCGCCGACCTGGTGGTGGCCACCGCCACCGGTCAGATCAAGACCGGCTCGCTCTCCCGCTCCGACCGGGTGGCCAAGTACAACCAGCTGATGCGCATCGAGGATCAGCTGGGCGATGAGGCGGTCTATGCGGGCAAGGATGCCTTCCCCGTTGCTATCGCTTGATGCGCAACCCCTCTCCCCGGCAAGGGGAGGGGGTTGCCGCGCCATGTCCTATCCTTTCCGTATGAATCACTGCTGATCCACCTGTGCACATGCGACTGCTCATCGCCCTTTTGCTCCTGCTGTTGATCGTGTTGCAGTACCGGTTGTGGGTGGGCCCCGGCAGCCTGGCGGAAGTCAACAACCTGAAACGGGAGATCGCCCAATTGCGCGAGGAGCTGGTCGGGCTGCGCGAGCGCAACAGCGCCCTGCAGGCCGAGGTGGAGGACCTGCGCAGCGGCCAGTCGGCCATCGAGGAGCGGGCCCGCAGCGAGTTGGGCATGATCAAGGAGGGCGAGACCTTCTACCAGGTGATCCAGCCGCCGGGAGCGCCCGTCGATGAGTGAACGCCTGTGGGCGGTAGTGCCGGCCGCCGGCATCGGCCGGCGCATGGGTGGCGAGGTGCCGAAACAGTATCTCGAACTTGTGGGCAGACGGGTGATCGATCACACCCTGCAACGCCTGCTCGAGCACGCCCTGATCGAGCGGGTCTATGTGGCCCTCTCGGCGGAGGACCCCTACTGGCCCCAGTGCGACTACGCCGCCGATCCCCGGGTGGTGCGGGTGGCCGGTGGCGAGGAGCGTTGCCACTCGGTGTTGAACGCCCTGCGGGAACTGCGGTCGGCGGCCGCGGCCGACGACTGGGTGTTAGTGCACGATGCCGCACGTCCCTGTCTCAGCGCCGGGGACCTGGATCGGCTGATCACCAGCCTGAAAGGACATCCGGTAGGCGGATTGCTCGGCGTGCCGGTACAGGATACGTTGAAGCGGGTCTCCCCCAGCGGAGAGGTCGAGACAACGCTGCCGCGAAGCGACTTGTGGCAGGCCTATACCCCTCAGATGTTTCGCCTCGGGCTGCTGGCCGACTCCCTGGCGGTGGCGTTACAGCGGGGTGAGCTGGTTACGGACGATGCCAGCGCCCTGGAGCTGGCGGGATACTCGCCGCTGATGGTCGAAGGGCATGCCGGCAATATCAAGATTACGCGCCCGGCGGATCTGGCGCTGGCGGCCTTTTACCTCTCCCACCCTTTGGTTTAGTCGGCAATTCTTTGGTGGGGCAGAGCCCCACCCTACGCTTCGGAAAGGACGGTCGTTAGCCGGGACCGGACCCCATCCACCCTTCGGCAAGTTCGGTAGGGTGGGGCCCTGCCCCACCAAGCGGCTCGGTCGGCCTGAGTGGTGCGGCTTGCCGCATCGGGGTGCTGCCGGGCGCTACTTGCCCGAGGGCAACGCCAGCATCTCCCGCAACTCCCGGATCTGCTCCTTGGCATTCTCCAGCAAGCCGATGGAGTGCCGCGGCGTCAGTTTGCCCAGTACCAGCTTATGAAAGGCCGGTACCAGGTCGAGCCTCGGCAGGCTGTTCATGCGGGTCGTGCCGATGTAGCTGTGGAGTTGCGCCACTACCACCAGGTCCACATAGTCGGGGTCGTGGCTGATGTCTTCCATCCAGTCTTCCGCATGCAGGGCGACCTGGACAAAATAGCTGGGGAATTCCCACTTTCGCAAAACCATGGCGCCCACCTCCGCTTTCAGGCTGTCGATGGCCTGATCCAGCAGCTGTGGATTCTCCGACAGCTCCGGCATGCTGCGGGCGGCGCCGATGATCGCCAGCGCTCCGATATCGTGCAGCAGGCCGCAGAGCAGGGCCTGGGCCGGTTCCAGGCCGGGGGTGACCTGGGCCAGTTCATGACAGATGGCCGCCACATAACTGACGTGCTGCCACAGCTGGATCATGCGCTGCTTCAGAATCTGCGAGCGGCTGTGGAAGAGTTTGCAGAGGACAAAACTGATCACCAGGTGATGGGTGACGTTGCGACCCAGGCGACTCACCGCGTCGGGCAGGTTGTCGATCGGGCGCTTGCCACGATAGGCGGCGCTGTTGACCACGCTGATGATGCGGGCCGCCACCGTGGGATCGGCCTGCACCACACGGGCGATGTCTCGGCTGTCCGTGTTGGCGTCGTTGATCACCTTGGCGATGCGTATCGCGATATCGGGAAGCGTCGGCAGTTCCAGCTCCCCCTCCTGAATCGCCTCATGGAATTCCCAGTAGAGGCTGGCTTCGGGGCCGCTGGTATCCATCAGTTCGATCGATTGGCTGCTGCGCTTGTGGACAACCGGCGGCAGCTGCCTGATGGCCTCAAACAGTTCCCGTGGCAGACACAGCAGGTCGACGGCGGAGTCGGCGACCACCCTGGTCGGTGACGGATCCGCTTCGGTCAGGGGCAGCCCGCTGCACTCGCCGCTGACGCTGCATCGGCGCTGACGACCGCTAGCGTCACTGA
>JBNLGI010000223.1:0-16526 GCA_050305975.1 Sedimenticolaceae bacterium
ATGCCGATCAAGACCCGCATCGACATGCTGGCCACCGGCATCAAGACCCCGGTCGGCATCAAGGTGGCGGGGCCCGACCTGAAGCAGATCGAGCGCATCGGCCGCGAGATCGAACAGGTGGTGATGCGGCTGCCGGGCACCACCTCGGCCTACTCGGAACGGGTCACCGGGGGGCGCTATATCGACATCGTTCCCGACCGCGTCGCCGCCGCCCGCTACGGCCTCAACATCGCCGACATCAACCGGGTGATCGCCGCAGCGGTGGGGGGGCTCAACATCACCCGCACGGTGGAGGGGCTGGAGCGCTATCCGGTCAACCTGCGCTTCCCCCGCGAGCAGCGCAACGACCTGGAGAAGCTGCGCTCACTGCCTTTGGTCACCCCCACCGGCGCGCAGATCCCGCTGGCCCAGATCGCCGAGGTGAAGATCGTCGACGGTCCGCCCATGCTGAAGAGCGAGAACGGCCGCCTTAACGGCTGGACCTTCGTCGACATCCGCGATGTGGACCTGGGCAGCTACGTGGCGCGCGCGCGCCAGGCAGTGAGCGAGGCGGTGAGCTTGCCCCAGGGCTACTCGGTCACCTGGTCGGGCCAGTACGAGTACATGCTGCGGGCCAAGGAGCGGCTGAGCCAGATCATTCCGCTGACCCTGGTGATCATCTTCGTTTTGCTCTATCTCGCCTTCCGTCACGCCGGCCAGGCGCTGATGGTGATGGCGTCGCTGCCGTTCGCCCTGGTCGGGGGCTTCTGGCTCATCTTCCTGCTCGATTACCACCTCTCGGTGGCGGTAGGGGTCGGTTTCATCGCCCTGGCCGGGGTGGCGGCGGAGTTCGGCGTGGTGATGCTGATCTACCTCGACAACGCCCTGAGCGAGCGGGAACGCCTGGGGCAGGTCACCCCCTCGGTGCTGCGCGAGGCGATCATGGAGGGGGCGGTGCTGCGGGTGCGGCCCAAGGCGATGACGGTGGCGGTGATCGTCGCCGGCCTGGTGCCGATCTTCCTCAGCCAGGGCACCGGCTCCGAGGTGATGAGCCGCATCGCCGCGCCCATGATCGGCGGCATGATCACGGCGCCGCTGCTGTCGCTGTTCGTGATTCCGGTGATCTACTACCTGTGGAAGATGCGGGGGTTGAGAGCGCGGCCAGCGGGGCAGGGAGAGCCTGGATGAGCGGTTTCGGTGAGGCAAGCCGCACCCTGCAGGTGAACAGCGCGTAGGGTGCGGCTTGCCGCACCGGATACTCAGTAATTGAGGCCGGGTAGGGTGGGGCCCTGCCCCACCGAATGCTCTCGACTGAGGGATGATTGGTGGGGCAGGGCCCCACCCTACCGCTAAACCCCTTGTGGTGACATCGCCTTGGCGATGAACCCGGCTGTGTTAGAGTGGTCTCAGATAGAGCGACCGAGAGACGACCGTGACTTCATCAGATACCAAAACCGCACAGGCCAAATTCGCCGTCGGCGACCTGATTCAGCATCGGCTGTTCAATTACCGGGGTGTGATCGTCGATGTGGATCCCGTGTTCATGCTCACTGATGAGTGGTATGAGCAGGTCGCCCGTTCCCGCCCGCCCAAGGATCAGCCCTGGTATCGGGTATTGGTGCACAACAGCAACGACGAGACCTATGTGGCGGAGCGCAATCTGGCCCACGACCCCAGCATCGAGCCGATCGTACATCCTCTGCTGAACGAATTCTTCACCGCTTTCGACGACGGCCGCTATGTGACTGGACATCGCGTCAACTGAGGTGGCCAGCATCCGGTGCGACAAGCCGCACCCTACCCCCCAGTCACTGTAGGGTGCGGCTTGCCGCACCGATTTCTCTCCTTCCCTATGTGTCTGAACCGGGTGCTGCCTTATACTTCAAACGCCTGACCAGACCATTATCCAAGCGGATTCAGCTGACCACCCAAGAAGACCAATACCACCTCGAGTATCCCCTCATGAATGCCGACAATCAGCTCCAAGATCCAAAAAGCAGACTGACCATCCGAAACGCCACACCGCAGGATGTGCCAGCGATCTGCGAGCTGACCCAGCGGGTCTATCGCGGCAGCGGCATGCAGGGCTATCCCCTCGGCGCCGTCCGGGGGCAGATCAACCACTTCCCCCAAGGCCAGTTCGTGGTGCTGGTGGATGACAAGGTGGTGGGCTACTGCGCCACCTTCAGGATCCGCGAGAAGCTCGCCCTGCGCCAACACAGCTGGGTCGAGATCACCGGCAACGGCTACGCCTCGCGTCACGATCCGCAGGGTGACTGGCTCTACGGCATGGAGGTCTGTGTCGATCCCGAGTACCGCGGATACCGCATCGGCCAGCGGCTCTACAACGAGCGCAAACGGCTCTGCATCGATCTCGGACTCAAGGGCATCGTCTTCGGCGGTCGGCTGCCCAGCCTGGCTCGCCGGCTGCGCCGATACGGCACCATCGAGAACTACCTGGAGCAGGTGAAGCTGAAGAAGAAGCGCGATCCGGTGCTCTCGTTCCAGCTGCACAACGGTTTCGAGATCATCGGCGTGTTGCCCAACTACCTGCCGGAGGACCGTGAGTCGATGGGCAATGCGGTCCACTTGGTGTGGCGCAATCCCAAGGTCAAGACGGAAGCGGGGACGACAAGCGAGAAGGAGTATGGCGCGCGGGTTCCCGACACGGTGCGGGTCGGCGCGGTGCAGTACATGCAACGACGGGTCCACTCCTTCGATGAATTCATCAGCTTCGTGGCCTACTTCGTCGACGTGGTGGCCGACTACAAGGGCGACTTCGTGGTGTTTCCCGAGATGTTCACCCTGCAGCTGCTCTCCATCGAGGACCAGGAGCTGTCGCCGGCGGAGTCGATCGAGGCCCTGACCAAGTACACCCCGCGCTTCAAGGAGGCGATGCGGGAGATGGCGCTGCGCTACAACATCAACATCATCGGCGGCTCCCATCCGACCCGCATGCCCAACGACCGGGTCGAGAACATCGCCTACATCTTCCTGCGCGACGGCACCGTACACGAACAGCCGAAGATCCATCCGACGCCGAACGAGGTCTACTGGTGGAACATCGAGGGCGGCAGCGACCTGCATGCGATCCAGACCGACTGCGGTCCCATCGGCGTGCTCATCTGCTACGACTCCGAATTCCCCGAACTGGCGCGCCACCTCACCGACCAGGGCATCCAGATCCTGTTCGTGCCCTTTTGCACCGACGAGCGCCAGAGCTACCTGCGGGTGCGCTACTGCTGCCAGGCGCGCGCGATCGAAAACCAGGTCTACGTGGTGATGTCGGGCAACGTGGGCAACCTGCCCAACGTGCACAACATGGATATCCAGTATGCCCAGAGCGGCATCTTCACCCCCTGCGACTTCCCCTTCGCCCGCGACGGCATCGCCGCCGACACCACCCCCAACGTGGAGATGGTGGCGATCGCCGACCTGCGCCTGGAGACCCTGGTGATGGCGCGCAACAGCGGCACGGTGAAGAATCTCAGCGACCGGCGCCACGATCTCTACAGCGTCAACTGGCGCAAGCGCTAGATCGCAGCGGGGACGGTATCGAAGCGCGCGTGTACGCTCCCTGCGGTGGGGCAGGGCCCACCCTACACTCCGTGGCGGTAGGGTGGGGCCCTGCCTCACCAATAACCCGATCAGAGTGCGGGGAAGCGAAGGGGTAAAAAACCGGTTCGTGAATCGCTTTGAGAAAGCAAATGAAACCAACCAAACTGCTGGCGCAACTCATCGTCCTGGGACTGCTCCTGGCTGCCGGATACTACGGCTTTCTGGGGGGCGAAGGATCTACCCTCGCGACGATCCGCAACGACACGAGCCTGCGGACCTCACCCGGGACGGAGGTTCCGGAAGCGGGCGAGCGGTTGTTGCAGCAGGCCTTCGAAAACCGGCAAAGCAATCTGCAGGTGCGGATCGCCGGCCGCGTGTCGAGGCTGCTGCCGGATGACCGCGACGGCAGCCGTCACCAGCGTTTTATCCTGCGGCTCGCTTCCGGGCAGACGCTGCTGGTGGCGCACAACATCGATCTGGCGCCCCGGGTCGAAGGGCTCGAGGCCGATGACCGGGTGGAGCTCTTCGGTGAGTATGAGTGGAACGAGCGTGGCGGGGTGATCCATTGGACACACAAGGATCCACGAGGCAGCCACGCAGACGGCTGGATTCGGCATCGCGGGCGTCTCTACCAGTGACCCATGCACATTGAAGGGTTGGCAATCGCCCATAAAGCGTAATGCTTGGTCCATACTGAGCTGAGGAGAGCCTGCCGATGACCCTGTCCGATATCCCCCTGTTCGACGCCCATTTTCATATCGTCGATCCCGCTTATCCTTTGCAGGACAATCAGGGTTTCCTGCCTGAACCCTTTACCTGCGATGACTATCTGCAACGTATGCATGGCCACCCGCTGGTCGGCGGGGTCGTGGTATCGGGTTCCTTCCAGGGCTATGACCAGAGTTATCTGCTGGCGGCGTTGAAACGGCTGGGTCCCGCATATGTCGGCGTTACCCAGCTGCCGCCGACGGTGGACGATGCCAGGTTGCGGTCGCTCGATAAGGCCGGGGTGCGGGGGGTGCGCTTCAATCTCTATCGCGGCGGCGCGGAAGCGCTGCGGGAATGGATCCCCTTCGCCCAGCGGGTCTACGCGATGTGCCGGTGGCATGTGGAGCTCTATGCCGACGCCGCCCAGGTGGACCGGCTGTACGACGAGATCGCTGAACTTCCGTCAGTCGCTATCGACCACTTGGCGCTTTCGCGTCGCGCCTCTGTACGTCTGCTCGACCTGGTGGAGCGCGGTGTGCGGGTGAAGGCCAGCGGCTTCGGACGTCTGGAGAGCGACCCGATTCCATTGCTGCGGGAGCTCTATGCGGCCAATCCCGACAGCCTGATGTTCGGCAGCGATCTGCCATCGACCCGTGCGCCCAGGCCTTTCGATCAACGTGATCTGCAACGGATCGGAGATGCCCTGTGCGAAAAGGGGGTGAAAGGCGTATTCGGCGACAACGCCCGAAGATTCTACCGCCTGGCAGATTCAATCGACTGACCTCGATCGGGCGGCGCTGCTATCATGTGGCGCCTCTCCGCCAGTCGCGGTGTGGAGTGGCCTGGGTGTGATGCTCGAGGCGGAACGGACGGGAATCAAACCGCATCGGCATGCTCCATGGAGACACAATGCCGGGCAGGCTCACCCACTCTGGCAGTTCCCGGGCATCCCGGCTACCATCCCCGCTTCGGTGACGGGCCCGCATGCCGCACCGGCACTCACCGCTCGTGGCGAGTGCGGGGTGAGGCAGTACCGCCATCGATCTAGCATCAATCATTTTTTTCTGTCGGCCGGAGCTTGCGCGCCGGCTCTCATATGTTCTGGGTAGGTTATTGTGGATTGGAAAATACTCTCGACCGTTTTTGCCGCGGTCTTCATTGCCGAGCTGGGTGACAAGACCCAACTGGCGACCATGCTGTTTGCCGCCGACAAGGAGGTCAGCAAGTGGACGGTCTTCCTTGGCGCATCCCTGGCGCTGGTGGTGGCCTCCGCCATCGGCGTGGTTGCCGGCAGCGCCATCTCCGCCTATGTCAGCGAGAAGCACCTTCACTACATTGCCGGTGCCGGTTTCATCGCCATCGGCGTGTGGACGCTGTTGCGGGCCTGACCCGTCGGACGCCCGATGAGCGAACAGACGAACGGTGTCGACGAGGCCGCAGCGCTGATACCCAGGCGTGCTGCCCGTTGGCTGACCGGCCTGTTGCTGGTGACCACACTGCTGCTGCTGTCAGGCTTCTTTCTGCCCATGCTGACCTTGACCAAGTTCCTGGTCATCGCCAACTCCTTCTCCATACTCAGCGGGCTGGTGGAGCTGTTCCAGCGGGGACAGTGGGTCATCTTCGCCGTGGTCGGGCTCTTCAGCGTGGTGCTGCCGCTGCTCAAGATCGCACTGCTGTTTCTGCTGCTGCGGCATCGTCAGATCCGTTCGCCCCGCTATGTCCGCCTGTTGAAGATGATGCACGACTACGGCCGCTGGGCGATGCTCGATGTGATGGTGGTGGCGGTGATGATCGTGACCGTCAAGCTGGGCGTGGTGGCCGAGATCGAGATTCACCCCGGGCTCTATCTCTTCGGCGCTGCGGTATTGCTCATCATGTTCATCACTCACCGCGTGGTGGCCTACAGCGAGCCGGAACAGCGGGAAAAGCAGGCATGACACCCGCGATCGAACTGGCCAAGCGAGCCGGTATTGCCTTCGAAGTCCATCAATACGAACACGATCCGAACCATCCATCCTTTGGTGAAGAGGCGGCGGAGCGGCTGGGCGTGGAGCCGGCCAGGGTGTTTAAGACCCTGGTCTTCTCGCTCGATGGGCGCCGACTCGCCGTGGCCGTGGTGCCGGTCTCCGCTAAACTCGATTTGAAGGCGGCGGCAAAGGCGCTTGGTGGCAAGCGGGCCGTGATGGCGGAAGCGGATGCGGTGGAGCGCTCCACCGGGTATGTGCTTGGCGGTGTCAGTCCACTGGGACAGAAGCGTCGGCTGGCCACCCTGATCGATGACTCCGCCAGAGTCCTGGAAACCCTCTTCGTCAGTGCCGGACGGCGAGGATTGGAAATCGAGCTGGCTCCGGACGACCTCTGCCGGCTGCTCGACGCGGCCTATGCGTCGCTGGCCAGGTAGCCGATGAGCGCTGGCCTGCGCCATATCGTTCTCGATTTCGACGGCGTCATCGCCGATGGCACCAACCGTGCCTATATCGATACCTATGTCGACGCTGTACAGGCCATTGACAACGCCTATACGCCGCGCCAGATCGAGGCGGGAATCGTGCGTCATTGGGGGGAATCGCCCCGCCGCGAGCTGGCGGGGGTGCTCGGCGAGTCTCATCCGGCGCTGGATCGCGCGCTGAGCCACTACATGAGCCATATCGATGATCGCCTGGTGGCCGCGGCCCGGCCCCTGCCAGGTATCCTGGCGGCACTACACAGACTGGTGAAGTCCTACGGGCTCTACCTCATTTCGGGGATGGCGGAAGCTCCCTTGGGCCGGATCGTGGAGGGCTTCGGATTGACGACCCTGTTCAGAGAAGTGATCTCCACCAGCGACTCCGATCTGCCGGAGCGGCAGAAAGCCACCGGCTACCATCTGCGTCAGCTCTGCCGGCGGCGTGGACTGGATGTCGCGCAGACGCTCTGCGTGGGCGACGCCGGGAGCGACGTCGCCATGGCGCACAGCTGCGGGGTTCCCATCATCGTGGTGCTGAGCGGGGCGCTGGATCGAAGCGCCAGCGCCGGGTTGGGCGTCTCCTGGGTTATCCCTTCATTGGCGGAACTGCCCGACTTCCTGAGTCGCAGCAGCTGGCCGCCGACCGACTAGAAACCGTTTCGTGAGCCTGAGAGGGGTCGGCACAGGCATGCGGGACCAGACGACAGCTTCAGATTCGCTGCCGCCTCAGCCTTCCTGCTGGCGTATGAAGCTGGCGGTGACGTTGTCCATGGTGTGGACATGGTTGTCGAACCAGGCCGGCCACTCTTCGAACAGGAATAGGGCGAGCGGTCTCAGGGCTTTGCTCTCGATCCAGGTCCGCCGCAGATCCTCCAGTAGATTCAGAATCCTTTCATGCTCACCGCTGTGCACCGGGAAAGCGGGAAAGTTGTGTCGCTGCATCAGCTCGTTTTCCCGCGCGAAATGTTTCCGGGTGTGTTCGACCCAGCCGTCGAGCTGGCTCGCGATATCCGCAGGGTCAGCAGCACCCTCGATACCGGCAGCCACGGTGGCTGCAAGGCGGTTGACCAGTTCGACCTCTTCTCTGTGGGTCTGATTCATGGATTCCAGGGACACCAGGGGAATCTGATCGAGCGGGAGCAGGGGGTTGGGATAGTCTGACATGGGCGCTGTTGTCTTGATCGTCCGAGTTTCTGACTTCTTCTCTTATCATGCTCGTGGGAGCGAATAAAGCCCAAGCGTCAATTTGTTCTGCGTGGAATGGTGATAAAAGGATAACCCTGAACTTGAATGGGTTTGTCGGCTTGGTGCGATTTCAGCGCTGCGATTGGGAAATAGCTGACTGAACGGTTCAAGCCGTTCGTTTTCAGGCCGATAGATTCATCAATGGTTTTTGGCGCCATGGTCGGTGGTTCAACAGTCTGGCCGTATCTCGTACCACCACTCCAACGGCCCGACGAGTTCCGTGAAATCATCGCTCAAAAGAGAACAACAGATCCCATGATGCCAGCATCTACCGACAGTCAAGCACTCAAGCAGGACATATCCGCCCTGGAGCGGAGGCGTGAGATACTCGAACAGATGGTCGATATCGCCCGGGCCATCGAGTGCATGCAGGACGGCCTCAACGCCGTACTGGTCATGGGAGCCGCCTCGAAGGAGCTGCCCGAGGAGGCGTTGCGGCTCTACAGTTCCATCAGCGACAGTCTGCGCAATCTGCCGATCAACAGGATCAAGGAGTATCACGACAATCTGGAGATTATCGTGAAGAAGCAGCTCCATCGAATCCTGACCTATTCGGGTATAGATTTCTCCAACGACGAGCAGGTGGAGTTCATCACCTTGTCGAGCGAATCGGACACCCAGAGTCCGGTGGAGCTGTTGAACGCCTTCAAGCGAACGGCGCAGACGGCAGTCTCCATGCGCGTGCTGTTGCGCAAGCGCGGTGTGCCGACTCCGGGTTCGGCGATGCCGGCTTCGGCCGAAGAGCTGAAACAGCATCTGCAGCATCTGCATCAGCAGGAGCAGCTGCAGCGCGGCCGCATCAAGAGCCAGATCGAGGAGATGCGGGCCGACATCGTGCGTATGATCGACAATGTGACCTATCCCGATCCCATGAAGGCGATGCTGCGTGACGTGATCGGCAATCTGGACAAGGACCTGCAGTTGTTGGAGCGCGGCGTTCCGGTCGAGCGCCTGAGTTTCGTCGCAGAGACCGAAGAGATCGTGGCCACCGACACCGATGCCATGATGGTCGAAGAGATCCTCATCGAGGAAGTGGCGCCTGCAACCGAGCCTGGGTCGAAACCGAACTTCTCTGAAACCGCCATCCGCTGGCTCAACAGTCCCTGGGACGTCGGTTGGGACGACCTGCAGCAGAGCGGCTGAGACCGATGGCGGCGTCCCGTCTGCCGCCTTCCCGCTGAGCTTCGTCCTCGCACTGGCCGTCATCACGAATCATACCCGATCCGCGCGGGATTTCATGAGAGCCGGCTGCTGGGATTCCTCGCGTCACCGAGACTGACCAGGGCGAAAGTGGCGGATCTTCCCATTGAGATTCAGATGTAATGGGTGAAAATCCACCCATTTCGCCGCGCTGTCGTCTACAGTTAGTAATCTGATCGCCGCATCAAAACAGTGTCTTAGGCCAAATTGCGTCAATTGGCCCCGTTTTTGCGCTTGAAAGCCAATCCGATATCTATCGGGTGGAAACAAAACATTACTGTTCGGAGGAATGATATGCGTAAGCTGATATTTGCCGTGGCCATGGCCGCCAGCCTGATTGCCGCGCCTCTTGCCGCCGCTCCCATCGTGATCAAGTTTTCCCACGTGGTGGCGGAAAACACCCCGAAAGGCCAGATGGCTAACAAGTTCAAGGAGCTGGTCGAACAGCGCCTGGGCGACAAGGTCGTGGTGGAGGTCTACCCCAACTCACAGCTCTTCGGCGACAACAAGGTGCTGCAGGCCATGTTGCTGGGCGACGTGCAGATGGCCGCCCCCTCGCTCTCCAAGTTCGAGAGCTTCACCCGTAAGCTTCAGCTCTTCGATCTGCCCTTCCTGTTCAAGGACATGGAGGCGGTGGAGCGCTTCCAGCAGAGCGATAAGGGCCAGCAGCTGCTCGACTCCATGCGCAAGAAGGGCCTGGTCGGTCTGGGCTACATCCACAACGGCATGAAACAGCTCTCTTCCAGCCAGCCCCTGCGGGTGCCGGCCGACGCCGCCGGCCTGAAGTTTCGCATCATGACCTCCGACGTGCTGGCCGCCCAGTTCGAGGCGGTCGAGGCGGTGCCTCTGAAGAAACCCTTCTCCGAGGTCTTCACCCTGCTGCAGACCAAGGCCATCGACGGCCAGGAGAACACCTGGTCCAACATCTACTCCAAAAAGTTCTTCGAGGTGCAGCCCTACATCACCGAGTCGAACCATGGCGTGCTCGACTATATGGTGGTGACCTCGGCCGAATTCTGGATGGATCTGCCGGACGACATCCGTTCCGAGGTCAAGAAGGCCCTGGACGAGGCCATCGCCTTCGGCAACGAAGTGGCGGCCCAGAAGTCGGTCAACGATCGTCAGCGCATCGCCGACTCCGGTCGCAGCGAAGTCATCGAGCTGACTCCCGAGCAGCGCGCCCAGTGGGTGGAGGTGATGAAGCCGGTATGGAAGCAGTTCGAGGAAGAGATCGGCAAGGACCTGATCGACGCCGCCTACAACGCGAACAACATGTAACGATGTAAGCAACGGCTTCTCTGGCCGTGATCCATACATGCCCGCCGCTGCTTCCGGCGGGCATGTTTTCACTGACAACAAGAATGTTCCACTCCGCTGTGCAGGAGCAAGCGGTTTGAGACGCGTCGGGCTGTGAAGGAGGAGATCGATGTTATTGCGTTTGCTGAATAGAGCGGAGGAGGGCATCATCTCCCTGCTGCTGGTGGCGATGACGCTGCTGGTTTTCGTCGAGGTGGTGATGCGGTTCGTCTTCGACAGCGGCTTTCTCTGGGCCCAGGAACTGACGCTCCACCTATCCGCCTGGTTCGTGCTCTTCGGGGTCTCCTACGGTCTCAAGGTCGGTGCCCACATCGGGGTCGACGCCTTCATCAAGAAATTGCCCGAGATCGGACAGCGTATTCTTTCGTCAATCGCCGTACTGCTCTCGCTGGCCTATTGCGGTCTCTTCATCTACGGCTCCTGGATCTATCTGGCCAAGATGAAAAAGATCCAGATCGAGCTCGAGGATCTGCCGGTGCAGACCTGGATCGCGCACAGCATCCTGGTCATCGGCCTGGTCTTTCTCTCCATCCGCCTACTGCAGCTCCTGTGGCATATCATCCGCGGCGATGTCACCGGTTTCAGCCACAAGAGCGAAGCCGAAGAGAGCATGCACCTGGCCGAGGAACTCGCCTCCGAGAATGCACGCCTGGATGAGGAGAAGAAAGCATGACCACCGCAACCCTCTTCATTCTGCTCTTTTTCTGCATGCTGATCGGCATGCCGATCTCCATCGCGCTGGGCTTTTCCAGCATCGTGACCATTCTGCTCTTCTCCAATGACTCGCTGGCCTCCATCGCCCTCAAACTGTTCGAGGCCCTGTCGGAGCACTACACGCTGTTGGCGATTCCCTTCTTCATTCTCTCCTCCTCCTTCCTCTCCACCGGCGGCGTGGCCAAGCGGCTGATCCGTTTCGCCATCGACTGCGTGGGCCATATCAAGGGGGGATTGGCCATGGCCTCGGTCATGGCCTGTATGCTGTTCGCGGCGGTCTCCGGCTCGTCCCCGGCCACGGTGGCGGCCATCGGCACCATCGTCATCGCCGGCATGGTGCGCTCCGGCTATCCCGAGAGTTTCGCCGCCGGCGTCATCACCAACGCCGGCACCCTGGGTATCCTGATTCCGCCCTCCATCGTTATGCTGGTCTACTCGGCGGCGACCGAGGTGTCGGCGGCGAAGATGTTCATGGCCGGATTCATTCCCGGCATCATGATGGGGCTGATGCTGATGGCGGCGATCTACGTCGTGGCGCGCATCAAACATCTGCCGTCCCAGCCCTGGCCCGGCTTCCGAGAAGTCCTCAGTTCCGGCTTCAGCGCCTCGGGCGGTCTGATGCTGATCGTCATCGTCCTGGGTTCCATCTACGGCGGTGTCGCCAGTCCCACCGAGGCGGCCGCGGTCTCCGCCGTCTACGCTTTTCTGGTCTCCGTCTTCGGGTACCGGGACATGGGACCCTTGAAGGGCAAGCCCTGGCGCCATTCGGGGGAGGGCGCCGTCGCCATGGTCTCGCGCAATCTCTGGCAGTCGCTGCTCACCTTCCCCAGGGCACTGACGGACAAGGAGATCCAACACACGGTGCTGGACGCGGCCAAGGTCAGCATCATGCTGCTCTTCATCATCGCCAACGCCATGCTTTTCGCGCATGTGCTGACCACTGAGCGCATACCCCATGTGATCGCCGATGCCATCGTGCATTGGGGCCTGGAGCCCTGGATGTTCCTCATCGTCATGAACCTGCTGCTGCTGGCGGCGGGCAACTTCATGGAGCCGTCGGCGATCCTGCTGATCATGGCCCCGATCCTCTTCCCCATCGCCACCAAACTGGGCATAGATCCGATTCATCTCGGCATCATCATGGTGGTCAACATGGAGATCGGCATGCTGACGCCCCCGGTCGGCCTCAATCTCTTCGTCACCGCCGGCATCACCGGCAACTCCATCGGCTGGGTGATCAAGGCGGTACTGCCCTGGCTGTTGCTGTTGCTGCTGTTCCTGATCCTGATTACCTACATTCCGCAGATTTCTCTGTTCCTGCCGGATTATCTCGACCGGCTGCAAGGCTACAAGTGAGGCAATTGACGTGAGCACACTCCCCGAGATCAAGACCATTCTCTATGCCACCGATCTGGGCCGGAACATGCGGCCGGTGTTTCGCCACGCCATCAGTCTGGCGCAACATCTGAACGCCGAGATCATCATGCTGCACGTGGTCGAGCCCCTGGGCAGTACCGGTGAAGCGGTGATCTCCGCCTATCTGCCCGACAAGAAGGCGGAGCAGCTGGAGCGCGACGGCATGAAGAAGATCCTCAAGCAGATGAAGACCCGGCTGGAGAACTTCTGCCATGAGGAGCTGGAGCTGTGCGAGAAGAAGAGCTCCATGGTCAAGGAGATCCTGGTCACCACCGGGCGTCCCGCGGACCGCATCGCCCAGGAGGCGGAGAAGCACAATGCCGACATGATCGTCATGGGCAGCTGGAGCGAGGGTTTCATCGGCCACGGCCTGCTCGGTTCGACCGCGCGTCATGTGACCCAGATCAGCCATCTACCGGTATTGGTGGTGCCCAACCGCATGCGCTGAAGGGTGAGGTAGTGGCTGGCTTAATATAATTATTCGTTATATAAAATAATGATTCATTATTTCACATTATTAAATCGCCGCAACATACTCCTTCGACCGGCCAACATTGGCCGGTCAGAAAAGAAAGAAAACGACCGCCCACCGACTCACCATCCCTATGCATCAGGTCGGATGGAGCCTAACCACCAGGTAAAGATTCACTATGTCTGAAGAGTTGAGACGAGCGGCCCTCGACTATCATCTCTACCCCAAGCCGGGAAAGCTGGAGATCAAGGCCACCAAGCCGATGGCCAACCAGCGGGACCTGGCGCTGGCCTACTCGCCGGGCGTCGCAGCGGCCTGCGAGGAGATCAAGCAGGATCCGCGCACTGCCGCCGACTATACCGCCCGCGGCAATCTGGTGGCGGTCATCACCAACGGCACCGCGGTGCTGGGGCTGGGGGCCATTGGCAGCCTGGCCTCCAAACCGGTAATGGAAGGCAAGGCGGTGCTGTTCAAACAGTTCGCCGATATCGACGTCTTCGATATCGAGATCGAGGAGCGCGATCCGGACAAGTTCATCGAGACAGTGGCCCGTCTGGAGCCCAGCTTCGGCGGCATCAACCTGGAAGACATCAAGGCGCCGGAGTGTTTCATCATCGAGAAGGCGCTCAAGGAGCGGATGAACATCCCGGTCTTCCACGACGATCAGCACGGCACGGCCATCGTGGTCTGCGCGGCGATCCTCAACGGACTGAAAGTGGTTGGCAAAGCGATCGATGAAGTCAGGCTGGTGACCGCCGGCGCGGGAGCCGCGGCACTGGCCTGTATCGGTCTGCTGGTCGACCTGGGACTGAAGAAGGAGAACATCGTCGTCACCGACATCGCCGGCGTGGTCTACCAGGGGCGCAGCGAGGAGATGGACCCCTACAAGGCGGCCTATGCGGTGGAGACGGATAAACGCACCTTGCAGGAGGCGCTGGAGGGGGCCGACGTCTTTCTCGGCCTCTCCGCCGCCGGCGTGCTGAAGGCGGAGTGGCTGCCGAAGATGGCGGACAAGCCGCTGATCATGGCGCTGGCCAATCCGGTGCCGGAGATCCTGCCCGACGAGGCCAAGGCGGTACGCTCCGACGCCATTCTCGCCACCGGCCGGTCCGACTATCCGAACCAGGTCAACAACGTCCTCTGCTTCCCCTTCCTGTTCCGCGGAGCCCTCGATGTGGGCGCCAGCGAAATCAACACCGAGATGAAGATGGCCTGCGTGCGGGCCATCGCCGAGATGGCCCAGGCCGAGTCCTCCGACGTGGTGCGCTCCGCCTACGGCGGCCAGCAGCTGCAGTTCGGCCCCGAGTACCTGATCCCCAAGCCCTTCGATCCGCGGCTGATGGAGAAGGTGCCCTACGCGGTGGCCCAGGCCGCCATGGAGTCGGGGGTGGCGACGCGTCCGCTGAGTGACCTCAAGGCCTACCGCAACCGCCTGCAGCACCGGGTCTTCCGCACCAGCATGACCATGCGCCCGATCTTCGAGAAGGCGCAGCAGGAGCCGCGCCGGGTGGTCTACGCCGAGGGCCAGCAGGAGAAGATCCTGGAGGTGGCCCAGCAGGTGGTGGATCAGGCGATCGCCAGGCCGGTGCTGATCGGCGGACACAACGTGATCAGCGAGCGGATCGAAAAGCTCGGTCTGCGCATGCGTGAGGGCGAGGATTTCGAACTGATCGACCCCATCGACAACCCCCGTTTCGAAGACTATGCCAAGGCCTTTTTCAAGCGGGTGGAGCGCAACGGCTACTCGCCTCAGGAGGCGCGCAACTACATCAGCCACAACCGTACTGCCCTGGCCGCGACCATGCTGGCCGAGGGTGACGTGGACGCCATGATCTGCGGCACGGTCGGACGTTACAGCAACCACCTGCAGATGGTGGAAGAGGTGATCGGCACCGAGAACGGGGTCGAACGACTCACCTGCATGAACGCCCTGGTGCTTCACTCCGGCACCCTGTTCATCGCCGACACCTATGTGCAGGAGGATCCAACTGCCGAGGAGCTGGCGGAGATCGTCACCCTCTGTGCCGAGGAGGTGCTCTGGTTCGGCATCGAACCGAAGGTGGCCCTGGTCTCCCACTCCAACTTCGGCAGTCACGACTCACCGTCAGCGAGAAAGATGCATCGCGCCCTGGAGCTGGTGCGCGAACGCATGCCCGATCTCGAGGTCGAGGGCGAGATGCATGCCGATCTGGCCCTGTCCGAGGAGCTGCGCAAGACCCGCTTTCCCAACTCGCGGTTGAAGGATCGGGCCAACTTGCTGATCATGCCCAATCAGGATGCGGCCAACATCGCCTTCAACATGCTCAAGATGCTGGGCGAGGGTGTGGCCATCGGGCCGATCCTCATCGGCGCTGCCAAGTCGGCCCATATCGTCACCCCGAGCATCACCGTGCGCGGTCTGCTCAACATGACAGCGCTGGCGGCGGTGCGGGCCAGTTGTCAGATGAAACAGTGAAATTAATTTTGAATTGTGAATGTTGAATTTTGAATTGTTCGTGTGCGCTTCGCGCACGCTGACTTTGAATTTAAACAAACCGCTCGCGCAGCGAGCACTATAATTCAAAATTCAGAATTCAAAATTAACAACAAGAGACGGACGGAGAACCATGCAACAAGCCAAACCCAGACCGGTCTTTCTCAACCTCATGCAGATACGCCTGCCGGTGGCGGGCATCATGTCGATCATCCACCGCGTCACCGGCGTGGTGATGGTGTTGAGCATTCCCCTGCTGGTCTATCTGCTCGACCTCTCTCTGTCCGGTCCGCAGGGTTTCGCCGATGCGGCGGCGCTGTTCGGCAACCTGCTGGTCAAACTGATCCTGTTTCTCTTCATCTGGGGCTTGATGCACCATCTGTTGGCCGGCATCCGCTACCTGTTGATCGACATCGATATCGGGGTGGAGAAGCCCCTGTTCCGCCAGACCGCCTGGGCGGTGATTGCCGCCGCGCCGGTGCTGGCACTGATTCTGATGGGAGGTCTCTCATGAGCCGACGCGCCAGCGGTCTGCGGGCCTGGTTCCTGCAACGGGCCACCGCCATCTATCTGATCCTGTTCATCCTCTACCTGCTGCAACACATGATCTTCAGCACGCCGGCCGACTTCACTGCCTGGCGCGATTGGCTGGCGCAGCCTCTGGTCTCCCTGGCCGTGCTGCTCTTCTTCGCCTCCCTGCTGCTGCACGCCTGGGTCGGCATCCGAGACGTCATCATCGACTATGTCCATCCCACCGCCATCCGCGTCTCCGTACTCACGGTGATCGGTTTCGTGCTGGTGGGCTGCGCCGCCTGGACGCTGAAGATCATCATCCTGGCGCAAATCGCCTGACGATAAAAAAACCACAGGATCAACCTACATGGCATTGGAAAAGCAACGATTCGATACCCTGATCCTCGGCGCCGGCGGTGCCGGGCTCAACGCGGCCCTGCAGCTGGCCAACGCCAATCTCAAGGTGGCGGTGGTCTCCAAGGTCT
>JBNLGI010000224.1:0-12425 GCA_050305975.1 Sedimenticolaceae bacterium
CGCACCGCGGATGATCCCCGCCGAGGAGACCACCCCCATGGCCACGATCAACAGTCCGAGCAGGGCGGAGAGCCTGGGGATGCCGAAGGCGCGATGCATGTAGAGCGCTTCGCCGGCGCTGAGCGGGTAGCGGCTGGCCAGTTCGCCATAGCTGAAGGCGGTGAAAGCGACCAGCAGGGCGGCCAACAGAAAGGCCAACGGCGCCTGCATGCCGGCCACCCCGGCGATCTTGCCCACCAACACGAAGATACCCGCGCCGATGGTGTTGCCGAGACCATAGAGAAACAGGCCGGTCACGCCGACGCTGCGTCTCAAGCCGGTTTCTGTCACACTCTGCATCACGCCACCCGCGCATCAGACAGGAACGGTTTCGATGTCCCCAAACAATCTGTTTAAACCCGATCAGGCTGAAGGACAAGATGAACGCTTCGATACCTTGCTCGAGCACAACAATGTGACCATCGAGCGCATTCTCAGTCCGCCCGGAACGGTGACGGAGATGGCGGCACAATCCCACGCCGAGTGGGTCTGTATCCTGCAGGGGAGCGCCAGGCTGGAGATGAACAATGAGGTCCATCAGCTGCATCGCGGCGATCAGATGCTGATCCCGGCCGATACCCCGCACCGGGTCCTCACCACCAGCCACCGCCCCCACTGCCTATGGCTGGCGGTGCATATCCGCTGAATCTTTTCACAGGCGCCGTCAGGCACCCTATAATCCGCTCCACATGTTGACCGCACTCAAACAGTTGAAACGGCTACTGACACGCCTGGAGGAGGGGCTCCTGGTGTTGATGCTGAGCGCCATGATCCTGCTCGCCTCCTGGCAGATCCTGGTGCGCAACCTGTTCGACTCCGGCCTCTTCTGGGCCGATCCGGCACTGCGCATGATGGTGCTCTGGCTGGCCCTGCTCGGCGCCATTGCGGCGACCCGGGATGACCGGCACATCCGCATCGACCTGGTCTCCCGCTTTCTCAGCGCGCGCGGCAAGGCCTGGGTGCAAATCGTCAACGACCTTTTCAGCGCCGTCGTCTGCGGACTGATCGCCTGGCATGCCGGGCGCCTGGTCTACATCGAGTGGCAGGACGGCAGCGAGCTCTTCGGCGGCCTGCCGGCCTGGTTGGGGGAGTCGATCATCCCCCTCGGCTTCGGCCTCATGGCCCTGCGCTTCCTTTTCAGCGTCCCCTTGCGCCTGAAGGCCGGAGCCAACCCATGCTGATCGCCATTGGGCTCATTCTCCTCGCCCTGGCTGGCGCGCCCCTGTTCGCCATCATCGGCGCCAGCGCCCTGTGGGGCTTCTATCAGTCTGATATCGACCTGTCGGTGGTCGCCATCGAGTTCTTCCGCCTGGCTGAGATGCCGGTGCTGCTGGCGATACCGCTGTTCACCTTCGCCGGCTACCTGCTGAGCGAGAGCAACGCCCCCCACCGGCTGGTGCGCCTGACCCAGGCCCTGCTGGGCTGGATGCCTGGGGGTCTGGCCTTCGTCGCCCTGGTGGCCTGCGCCCTGTTCACCGCCTTCACCGGCGCCTCCGGCGTCACCATCGTAGCCCTCGGCGCCCTGCTCTACCCGGCCCTGAAGGAGGCAGGCTACCGTGAGCACTTCAGCCTCGGCCTAGTCACCACCTCGGGCAGCCTCGGCCTGCTGTTCGCGCCCGCCCTGCCGCTGATCCTCTATGCCGTGGTGGCGCAGCAGCTCGGTATCGGCGGCTCCATCAGCGTGGAGGATATGTTCCTCGCCGGCATCCTGCCCGGCCTGTTGATGCTGGTGATCCTGATCGGCTGGAGCTACTGGTCGAACCGTCACGTGGCCTTGGCCCGCTTCTCCCGCAGTGAGGCCCGGGCCGCCCTCAGAGAGGCCGTCTGGGAGCTGCCGCTGCCGGTGATCGTGCTGGGCGGGGTCTACAGCGGTTTCTTCGCCATCTCGGAGGCGGCCGCGGTGACCGCCCTCTACGTGTTGATCGTGGAGGTGCTGATCCACCGCGAGATCAGTCTGCAGCGCCTACCGGGGGTGATGCGCGAGGCGATGCTGCTGGTGGGCGGCATCCTCATCATCCTCGGCCTCTCCCTGGCCTCCACCAACTACCTGATCGACCAGGGGGTACCGTCGAAGCTGTTTGGCTGGCTCCACGAGTGGGTCAGCGATCCGCTCACCTTCCTGATCCTGCTCAACCTCTTCCTGCTCATCCTCGGCACCATGCTCGACATCTTTTCGGCCCTGGTGCTGATGGTGCCGCTGCTGCTGCCGGTGGCCATCCAGTACGGCATCGATCCGATCCATCTCGGCATCATCTTCCTGGCCAACATGCAGATCGGCTACTTCACGCCGCCGGTGGGCATGAACCTCTTCATCGCCAGTTACCGCTTCGACCGGCCGGTGACCGAGATCTACCGCGCCACCCTGCCCTGGTTCCTGCTGCTGCTCGGCGCGGTGTTGCTGATCACCTACTGGCCCTCGCTCTCGCTGGCCCTGCTCGGACGCGGCTGAGGCCAGAGACGGCTGCCCAGCTCGAAGCCTGCCAGTCCCAGCATGATCAGAGCGGCGCCGGCCCAGACCCGGGCGTCGATCACCTCCCCGTTCAGCCACTGACCGGCCAGCAGGGCGATCACCGGCGTCATCAGGGTGATCAGCGCCACCCGGGTGGTCTCAACGTGGCGCAGCACGTAGAAATAGAGGGCGAACCCCAGCACCGAACCGACCACCCCCAGATAGACGATCGAGCCCAGCGCCCGGTCGTCGATGAGCGCGGGCCAGGTCTCGCCCTGCAAAAACCAGCTCAGCAGAAACAGGGGCACCGCCACCAGCAGGCCGCCGGCGGTCACACTGAGCCCGTGCAGGCGGGCGTCGAGGCGCTTGATCCAGACCGCGCTGGCCGAGTGACAGACCACCGCGAAGAGGATGCCCAACAATCCATAGAGCGCCTGTCCGCCTGCCTGCAGCCCCACATCGAAGATCAGCCCCAGCCCCATCAGCGCCACCAGCAGCGCCAGCAGGCGGGATGCGGTCAAACCCTGTTCGCCCAGCCACAAACGGGCCATCAGGCCGGTGGCGATGGGCGACAGTCCGAACACCACCGAGACCCATCCCGAAGGGATGAACTGGGCCGCCCAGTAGGTGCTGGTCATGGCCAGATAGATGCCCAGGCCGGCCACCAGGTAGGTCTGGCGCGCACGACGGTGCCAGTGCAGGCGTACGCCCAGCAGTCGCAATACCAGCACGGCCAGGGCCAGTCCGATCACCATACGGCCGGTGACGCCGAACAGATAGCCCACTCCCTCGCCGCTCCATTTGATGGCCAGCGGCGTGGTTCCCCAGATCAGCACGACCCCGATGTAGGCGGCTGGTATCGACATGATGTTTACTCCCTGGTAAGTACAAAAACAAAAAGGCCGCAGATGTTGCCATCTGCGGCCTTTAGGGTTCCCGATTCAGTAAACGGTCAGCTCTTCATCAACCCCCCGGACGCAGACAGAGACATGCGCTTCCATGCCGGT
The DNA here is from genome assembly GCA_050305975.1 of Sedimenticolaceae bacterium. Taxonomy (GTDB): domain Bacteria; phylum Pseudomonadota; class Gammaproteobacteria; order Chromatiales; family Chromatiaceae; genus Thiodiazotropha. Next base: position 3,496 of record JBNLGI010000224.1, read on the forward strand.
ACGCGGCGGCGCATTAAGGAGGTCCAGTTGAAGTGGATTGCGTTCATGCCTCAAGCATGCCGTCAGCAGCGGTGTTGGTCAAGGGGAGATTTCGAAGCAACCGTGTAGCCGACCAATGTTAGAATGGCGGTCTCTCTCGAACTGTTGATAGCCATGGACCTGCAGAGCCTGTTCCCCCCCGATGTCGCCCTGGTCGTCGCCGACGAACCGATGTGGCGTACACCCTTGCGGGACGCCGAGGAGGCGCTCATCGACGGCGCCATCGAGAAACGCCAGCGGGAGTTTCGCGCCGGACGCCATGCCGCCCATGCGGCGCTCGCCAGACTGCGCGCCCCCGATCTCCCACTGCTGCGAGGCGAACGTCGGGAACCGCTCTGGCCCCCCGGTTTTGTGGGCAGCATCGCTCACTGTCGCAATCTCTGCGTCGCCGTCTGTGCGCGGGAGCAGCGACTGGCGGGGCTGGGTATCGATGTGGAGCCTCTCGAGCCGCTACCGCAGGGCGTCGACCGCTACATCAACACCGCCGAGGAGGCCCGGTTCATCGCCGACAATCAGGGCGTCCATCCGGAGCGCCTGATTTTCAGCGCCAAAGAGAGCCTCTACAAATGCTACTACCCGCTGGTGAAGCGCTTTTTCGGTTTTCAGAGTGTGACCTTGGATTTTGACCTGGCTCGGCAACGCTATCGGTTCACGCCGACACAACGCTGCGAGATCGATTTCCCCGGCTTTCGCTTCGAAGGGAGTTTCATTCTCGGCCCAGACCATCTGGTAACCGCTTGCCACTTATTGAGGGAGTGATCAGCCCATCAGGACCGAGACCGCCTTGGCGTTCCACCGCTCGCCGCCGACGGCGGGCTTGTTCACACTGTTCCAAAGCTCGGCCGTCTGTTCGGGCGAGATGCAGTTGGCTTTCAGCTCGATCGCTTCACGGCGCAGGGCATCGATATACTTTTCACGCCCGCAGAGATCGAGCAGTCCGTAAAAATCGATCTGACGGCCGAACTCCGAGATCAGTATATCGAGGGCGTCATCGGTATGGTGGGTCTCGATCAGCTCCGCGGCACGCATCTCCAAAGCGTCCCGTTCCATTTTTTTACGCTGCTTTTCGAGCCAGACAAGCTCGCCCTTCTGGAACATCTCCTCATTCCAGGTTTCGATGGCGACTTTGACATGCCGCGTGGACAGGCGGGGGAAATCGTGCGTCAGGCGCTTCAACTGGGAGATCGCCTCACGCGCCGTTTCGATAAAATTGCTCTCTTCAACCATGCGGATGCCCGATAGAGTTCTCTCACAGAATATCGACTGGCCGCCGCATTCCTTTACCTGACTACCCAGAACACCTTCCGCGGGCACTCAGATCCACGATCCGACCGCCAGCTGCTGAAAGCAGCCGCGAAGGTGGCGACCAGGCGTGGGAGCCCTTATACTCTGTGCCTCTTCAAATCAGCCCCCTCACCATGTACAGCGTCAGCAAAGAAGTCCATTTCTGTTACGGCCACCGCCTGCTCAACCATCAGGGCAAATGCCGTCATCTGCACGGTCACAACGCCACCGCGGTCATCCGCCTCGAGTCTGAGCGACTCGACGAACTGGGGATGGTCTGCGACTTCAAGGATATCGGGGACTTCGTCAAGAGCTGGATCGGCCAGACCCTCGACCACAACATGCTGCTGCACGAGGCCGATCCGGTGCTGCCGGGCTTGCAGGCCGCCGGTGAGCGGGTCTATGTGATGCAGACCAATCCGACGGCGGAAAACATCGCCAGGCTGATCTTCGATCAGGTCGCCGCCGGAGGCTTTCCGGTGGTCGAGGTGGCCATCTACGAAACCGACAGCGCGCTGGCCAGCTATCGGCGAGACTGAGTTTTTACGTCCATTCCCAGCCTGAACCCAGCCGTGCGACGAGACACCCCCAGGCTTGAGGCTGCAGCATGTGGCGGCTCGGGGGCAGCCGAAACCGCCCCCGCGCCCGATCAGCCCAGCTCGTTGTATCCGCGCTCCTCGTGGAGCACGATGTCCAGACCTTCGATCTCCTGATCCCTGCTCACCCGCAGCCCGATCAGTTTATCGACCAGCTTGAGCAGGACAAACGTAGCCACGCCGGTGAAGACCAGAGTCGCGATCACGCCGATGAACTGCACCATGAGCTGACCGCCGATGCTCGTTATCCCATCCGCGAAACCGTAGCCGGAGAAGACCCCCAGAGAGGTTGATGAGAAGATACCGGCCAACAGGGTACCGAGCATGCCGCCCACACCATGCACCGGAAACACGTCCAGGGAGTCGTCTATCTTCAGCACCTGCTTGAGGTAGTTGGTGGCCGAAAAGCAGATCATGCCGGCCAGCAGTCCGATCACCAGGGCGCCGGCAGGTCCGACGAAGCCCGACGCCGGGGTGATGGTGCCCAGACCCGCCACCATACCGGTCACCGCACCCAGGGCGCTGGGTTTGCCGAACTTGATCCACTCCCGAACCAGCCAGGTCATGGCCCCGGTTGCCGCCGAGATGTGGGTCACCAGCATCGCCATCGAGGCGTTGCCGTCGGAGGCGAGCGCGCTGCCGCCGTTGAAGCCGAACCAGCCGACCCAGAGCATGCCCGCGCCGGCGATAGTCATGGTCATGTTGTGGGGCATCAACGAGGCGGTGCCGAAACCATGCCGCGGCCCCATCACCATGGCCGCCACCAGGGCCGCCACACCGGCGGTGATGTGGACCACGGTGCCGCCGGCGAAGTCGTAGAGGCCCATCTCGCCCAGCCAGCCGCCGCCCCAGACCCAATGGGTCACCGGCACATAGACCACGAACAGCCACAGGGCGCTGAACAGCAGCATAGCGGAGAACCGCATGCGCTCTGCAAAGCCACCGACGATCAGCGCCGGTGTGATGATGGCGAAGGTCATCTGAAACAGCATGAAGATCGATTCGGGAATGCTGCCCGAGAGCGCCTCCCGGCCCACATCGGCCATCAACACCTTACTGAAATCGCCGATCAGAGCGTTGCCCTCGCCGAATGCCAGGCTGTAGCCCGCCACCAACCAGAGGATCGAGACCATACCGGCAATGGCGAAGCACTGCATCAGTACCGACAGAACATTTTTAGTCCGGACCAGACCACCGTAGAACATAGCCAGACCCGGTAGCGTCATGAACAGGACCAAGGCGGTTGAGGTCATGATCCAGGCCGTATCGGCCCCGTTCATCTCACCCTCGCCCGCCATCACTGTCAGCGGTGACAGCAGGAGTGCCATAAGACCCAGAAACTCTTTTGCGGTCAGGAAACGCATGTGGTTGTACCCCTTGGTTATTTTCTCTATTTTTTCGTGGGATCCAATGAATGGCCCCACGATTAGGGGCCTATTGTAGTAAAAACGACAAAAAAAAACTTAAGACTCTAATTCAACGACTTAGAAAGTCGAATCTGACGTCCTGATTTAAGATGCCTCAGTGGTTGCCGATAATGTGTAAGAAGCCGAAAATCAGCAATGACCACAGCGTAAAAATAGCACTTTATCGTATTAGTAATTATTAATATAATCGAGGTATCACCGTCTCCATACGGATGACTGCAACACCATGAACTCACCCATCATCGAAAAAGAGATGCCCCACTCCAGTCAACTGACAACCGCCTTCCGGTTGCAGGGTGTCGATCATATGCCGATGATGGGACAGGAGGAGGCCTGTCCCATCATCCAACAATATTTTGATTTTCTCGAGCAGGAACTCACGGACCAGGGTGAGAAGACCAATATCGCACTGTTACAGGAGATGCTGATGGAGATCGCTCAGCTGCTGCGCTCCGGCAAGAGCCAGCTGCGTGAGGACGGCTACCTGCGCATGCTCAACCGGCTTACGGACATCTACGCCAAAGGGCTGCGGGTGGAAAACGACCGCGCCTTTGCCGGCACCGCCGTCAACTTCGCCGATATCCTGGGATCGGTGAGCCAGCGTTTCCAGAACTACGACTACAGCCACTCCGTGAGCCTGCTGGTGCACTACATGGACAAGCTTTTCAATTCACGTGAAGAGAGCTGGCTCGAGGTCTACGAACACCTGATCAGCATGCCCGAATCGATTCACGTCATGCAGCAGTTGCGCATGGATCATCTGAACGAGATCAACGACTGGATCGAAGAGGGTGTCGACAACCTCTTTACCTTGTGGGACGAACAATTGGAACTGATCGCGATTCAGGATCAGACCCTGAGTCATCTGGAACTGCAGATCCTCACCGGACATACCCAGCTGCAACGCAAGCTCGCTAGCAGGCTGCACGGCGTGATCGATCTCAGACTCGCCCTCAAGCAACGCGAATTGCGCACGCTCCGCGAACAGCGGGACCTGCTGATGCTGGAGCGCCGCTCCAAGCTGGAGATCGTCGATCTGTTGGAGAGCAATATCAGGGAGTTTTCCGATCGCTTGGCCAAGATGCGGCGTAGCACACTGCTGAAACTGGTCTGGAACAATCCCGACATTCACTGAACCCGGCGGCGGCGCAAATAGAAAGGCCTGACGCATGTCAGGCCTTTTTTATTTGGTAGCAAGGGGCAGATTCGAACTGCCGACCCCAGCATTATGAGTGCTGTGCTCTAACCAACTGAGCTACCTTGCCAAAAGCGGTTGTGAAGGGCGGGCAATATACTGTCGCCTTCCAGCAGTGTCAATATCAGACATTGAATCGGAAGTGGATGACGTCGCCGTCCTTGACCACATACTCCTTGCCCTCGGAACGCAGCTTGCCCGCTTCGCGGGCGCCCTGTTCACCCCGGAAGGCGACGAAATCATCGTAAGCGATCACCTCGGCACGGATAAAGCCGCGTTCGAAATCGGTATGGATCACGCCGGCGGCCTGAGGGGCGGTTGCGCTCTGGGGGATGGTCCAGGCCCGCACCTCCTTCTCGCCGGCGGTGAAATAGGTTTCCAGGCCGAGCAGCTTGTAGCCCGCCCGCACAACCCGGTTGAGACCCGGTTCGTCGAGCCCCATGTCGGCCAGGAACTCGGCGCGTTCCTCCTCTTCCAGCTCGACGATTTCGGCCTCGATCGCGGCACAGACCGGCACCACTTCCGCCCCCTCCCGCTCTGCCAGCTCCCCTAGCGCCTGTAGATAGGGGTTATTCTCGAAGCCGTCCTCCGAGACATTGGCGATGTAGAGCACCGGCTTGATCGTAAGCAGGAAAAGGTCGCGCAGTTCCAGCCGATCATCCTCACTCAGCTCCATGCGGCGCACCGGCTCGCCGTCGTTAAGCTGATCGCGCACCCGCTCCAGCAGGGCTTTTCTGGCCAGCACCTTCTTGTCGCCGGTCTTGGCCTGACGCTCGGTCTTGGCCAGCGCCTTCTCCACCGATTCCAGGTCGGCCAGCGCCAGTTCGGTGTTGATCACCTCCACGTCAGTGATAGGGTCGACCCGACCCGCCACATGGACCACGTCATCGTTGTCGAAACAACGCACCACCTGGGCGATGGCATCGGTCTCCCGGATATTGGCGAGGAATTTGTTTCCCAATCCCTCCCCTTTGGAGGCGCCCGCCACCAGGCCTGCGATGTCGACGAACTGCATGGTGGTGGGGAGCACCCGTTGCGGCTTGACGATCTCGGCCAATACATCGAGGCGCTTGTCAGGCAGGGGCACCACACCCACGTTGGGATCGATGGTACAAAACGGATAGTTCTCCGCCGCAATGGTAGCTTTGGTCAACGCATTGAAGAGGGTCGATTTGCCAACATTCGGCAAACCGACGATACCGCATTTGAAACCCATGGGAGGCCCCTCGAAAAAAGGGGCAAGCATACCGGAAAGGACCGGCTTTGTGCACTCCCGAAGCGCAGGCATCGGGAGCCTCTCTCAGCATCACATACGCTGAGCCGGCCACTCGCGGTTTCCCTGCCAGGCAGGGCGAACATGGTTGGTTCGCTCGCCCGCCCTTCGGGTTGGCCCCGATACCTCGCTCGCGGGATGGCGCGGAATCTATGACGGGGCGTACTAGGTGATGGTAAAGAGTTTGCCGAAATTGGCGATGCGCAGCACGTCGGTCACGGCCTCGTTGCCATTCGCCAGAATCACGCTCGCTCCCGACCGGTTATATTCGCGCAGCTGCAGAAGCATTCCCATGGCGGAGCTGTCCATATACTCCGCTCCCGCCAGATCGACGACATAGGACTTCTCGCCCTTGGGATAGCCTTTATAGGTCTGTACGAAATCGTGATGGGTGGAAAAGTCGAAGCGGCCAGCGATCGTGATAGTTACGGTCGTCTGGTCTGTGGACAGACTGCTGGTGATGGACATAGGGATCTCCGGATCGTTTCAGATTCCAGTGCCTTGCCGAACGAGCACTTATCAGGGTTAGCGACAAGCCGGAGGCAAGCTTTATCGATCCGGACATCGCGGTCAGGACGAGCGACTCCGGTCGATCAGCTCCTGGGCCAGCGCCCTGAACTCGGCGGCCGAATGGCTGCCCGGCTTGTACTCGAAGATGGTGCGTCCCATCTCGGCACTCTGCATCAGCGCCGTACCTTCGTGCAGCCTGGTTTTCAGCAAGGTACCGGGAAGATGGGTCTCGATCCGCTTCTGCATATCCCGACTCGCGTTGTTGCGGGGTACGAAACGGTTGAGCAGAACGCTCGCCACCACCGGCCGCGGCAAGTAGGATTGCAGACGTTTCAAGGTCACCAATGTCTTCAGCGCGCCGTTGAGGCTCTCGCTGTCACTGGTCACCGGAATCAGCAGCTCGTCGGCGGCGAATATGGCGTTCACCGTGAGCAGGCCAGACGTCGAGGGGCAATCGAAGATCACGAAGGCCTGATCTTCGAGCTGCCCGGCAAGGGCATCGCTCAAGTGGCTCACACGCTTGGCCCCCTCCCCTTTGACCTGCTCCAGTTCTGCCAGCGTGATGCCCGCCGGAATCACGGTCAGCAGGTCGCGGGCGCCGATCCTGACCGAACGAAGATCGGTACCGTTCAGCATTACCCGGTCGATGCCTTTGGAGGGCGCCCGAAAGATACCATAGCCCGCTGTCAGCCGACCTTGAGGATCGAGATCGACCAGTGTCACCCGCTGACCGCTCATGGATAAAGCGTGACCCAAGCTGGTCGCAATGGTGGTCTTTCCCACCTTGCCACACTGATTGATCACTGCCATTCGACGCATGCGTTGCCCTGTACCCTGTAACCGAACTACCGCTCGGAGTGCTGTTGTCATTGCCAACCCTGACGGAAAAGCCTCCAGGCCACACTTACAGATCAGAGGCCAGTCCTCCGTATTTGAGCTAACGGCCTGAAAAGCTGATACTTTAGTACGCCGTCCCCATAATGCGACAGGCAACCCGGGCAGGCATCGGACGGGAAGCAAGAGATTGAAACGGCAGCATTCTCAGGAGAATGCCCCATTCTTCACACCGGCGGTGTCTAACCTCAGGTAAACTACGAGCAAATTCACGCACTTCGACCCATATGAGACTGACACATCACCCTCTTCTGCTCCTGCTACTGATACTCGCCAGCCCACTGCAAGCCGTCACTTTCGACCTGCCGCCCGAGGGAGACGACGTGGTGGGGCAGACCTTTACCCTCACCACCCGCTGGGAAGAGACCTTCTCCGATATCGCACGTATCTACGATATCGGCTATCGCCAGATGGTGGCAGCCAATCCGAATGTGGACGCCTGGCTACCGGGAGAGGGGACCGAGGTGGTGATCCCGCAACAGTACATCCTGCCTTCGGGGCCGCGTGAGGGCATCGTGATCAATCTGGCGGAGCTGCGCCTCTACTACTATCCCAAAGACCGCCCGGTGGTGGTCACCTACCCCATCGGCATCGGACGTGAAGGCTGGAGCACGCCCACAGGGAAAACGGTAGTCGTGGGCAAGAAAGAGGGACCCAGCTGGACCGTCCCCGCCTCGATTCTCAAGGAGCACGAGGAGGATGGCGAGCCACTGCCGCCGGTTATCCCTCCCGGTCCGAACAACCCCCTGGGCAGCCACGCCATCTATCTCGGCATGTCGGGCTATCTTCTGCATGGCACCAACAAACCCTACGGTGTCGGCATGCGTGTCAGCCATGGTTGCATCCGGCTCTATCCGGAAAACATCGCTCAGTTCTTCAAGATGGTGGACAAGGGCGTTGCGGTACGCATCATCAACGAACCTTACAAGGCCGGCTGGCTCAAGGGAGAGCTCTACGTACAGGTTCACCCGCCACTGGTGGAGTATGTCGAGGAGAAAGGCAACAACTACACCGAACTGGTCAATGCGGTGATCAATCGTCTTGGGGATGATACCCGCAAACCCGATTGGTCACTCCTGCATGAGTATGCCGAAAACAAGACCGGCATCCCCATGCCGCTCTATCTGTGGGAGCCGAATGAACTGGCTGAGCGTGAATAGCCCATAGCCACAGCTGAGAGTTACCGACACACGATGGCCAATTCAACATCGTCAACCCGGAGAGCCGTACCCCCACACCTGTCAATCGGCTTGAACAGACCCAACCAGTCCAACCTCTCAGCGACGGCTTTCAACAACTCCGCCCAATAAAAAACCCGGCCGTATCACGGCCGGGTTTTCTACTTCCCAACTGGGATTGAATCGCTTACACGATTGGTTTATTTGGCCATTGCCTTCTCGGACATACGGCCACACTTCTCGCTGCAAGCTTCGGCAGCATCGGCGGCGGCGTTTGCAGCCTTCATGGCGGCATCAGCCGTACCCTGAGCGGTGGCGGCATCCAGCTGAGCCTCTTTAGCAGCCTTCATGGCGGCATCGGCGGCAGCTTGTGCATTGGCAACGTCAGCCTCAAGTTTGCTCATGTCGGTTGTGGCGCAACCAGCCAGCAGACCCAGGCCAAGAACCATAGCGGCAGTTTTCATCATGGTGGTTTTCATCATTTACTCTCGATCTCTCTACGTTTTTCCATTGTTAGACAGATGCTTGGCATCT
>JBNLGI010000225.1:0-37106 GCA_050305975.1 Sedimenticolaceae bacterium
GCTCTTCCGATCTGCCGCACCCTAGGCTCCGTTTCCTGTAGGGTGCGGCTTGCCGCACCGGAAGCTGATTTCATCGTCCTGCGCTACTTTTCCAGAAAGCGCCGGATCCGTTCTACCCCCTCTGCCAGCTGAGGCAGATCGGTGGTGTAGGCGAAACGCAGGTGGGCTTCGGGCCGGTTGAAGCCGAAATCGAGACCGGGCGTCACCGCCACCCCCGCCTGTTCCAGCAGCTGTTGGGCGAATACCTGACTGTCGTCGCACAGCTGCTCGCACCCCGCGTAGAGGTAGAAGGCCCCCTGAGGCGTCACCGGAATGGTGAAACCCAACTGTCGCAAGGCCGGCAGGAGGAAGTCCCGCCTTGACTCGAAGGCCTGCCTGCGCTGCTCCAGAATCGCCAGGGTCTCCGGCGAGAAGGCGCTCAGGGCGGCGAACTGGGAGAGGGTCGGCGCCGAGAGAAAGATGTTCTGCGCCAGCCGGTCCAGCGGATCGATGAACTCCTCCGGCGCCACCAACCAACCGAGACGCCATCCGGTCATGCCGAAATACTTGGAGAAGCTGTTGATGACGAAGAGGTTGTCGGCGAAGCGCAGCGCGGTGCCTCCCGCCTCGCCGTAGACCAGCCCCTGATAGATCTCGTCGACGATCAGCACGCCGCCGAGCCTGCGCACCGTTTTCAACAGCCGCTGCATCTGCCCGTCATCAATCAGGGTCCCGGTCGGATTGGAGGGGGAGGCGACCAGCACTGCCTTGGTGTCGGCGCGCCAGGCCGCTTCCACCAGCTCGGCGGTCAGCTGGTAACCGGTATCCGGCCCCACCGGCACCGCCAGCGGCTTGCCATCGACCAACTCCACGAAGTGTCGGTTGCAGGGATAGCCGGGGTCGGCCATCAGCACCGACTCGCCGGGATTGATCAATACGCTCAACACCAGCTGCAGGGCACCCGACGAGCCCGGGGTGACGATCACCCGCTCGGGATCGATGCGGGCGGCATAGCGCTCCTGGTAGAAGTTGGCGATCAGCTGACGCAACGCGGGCAGTCCCCGAGCCGGGGTATAGTGGGTCTCGCCGGCGGCGAGGGCGCGCTGTCCCGCCGCCACCACCGGCGCCGGGGTATCGAAGTCGGGTTCACCGATCTCCATGTGGATGATGGAGCGCCCCTCGGCCTCCAGCTTTCTGGCCCGGGCCAGCAGGTCCATGACATAGAAGGGAGCGATACGCGCCATTCTGTCGGCCACCCGGTTCATGCGTAGGCGCTCTCGTGCAGGGCGTGAAGCAGGTCCAGATCCACGTAATCATGGCCCCGTGGATCCCCCATCCGAACCTGGAAGGGCTGGCCGGGTTCACCCAGTCGGTCCACCACCAGCGAGGCGCCGCTGAAGTCGTCGCCGGCGGTGTAGTCATTGGTGGTCACCAGGATCGAGGTGATGTTCGCCCCCAGGGCCGAAAGCACGCCGTTGTGGGAGTCCTCCACCGCCATGCAGTCCTCCGCAGCCAGCCCCAGCCTCTGCATGGCCCAGTCGTAGATGTCCGGCGCCGGCTTCTTGGCCGGCACGATGTCCCCCGCCGCGATCACCTCGAACCAGTCGGCCGCGTCGGGGGCCAGGCTGTACTGCAGCAGGGCGCTGACATTGGCGGGGGTGGTGGTGGTGGCGATGGCCAGCCGCAGGCCGGCTTCGCGGGCCTCCAGCAGCAGCCGTTTGACGCCGCTGCGCATGGGAATCAGCCCTTCCGAGAGCATGCGTGTGTAGTGATCCGTCTTGGCCACATGCAGACCGGCGATGAAGCTATCCAGGTCAGCGGGGCGCTCGAATCCGGCATTGAAGTGGTCCAGGTAGTGGCGGATTCGCTCCTTGCCGCCAGTCACCGCCAGCAGCTTTCCGTAGAGTTCCACCGACCACTCCCAGTCGAGACCGGCATCGGCAAAAGCCCGGTTGAAAGCCACCCGATGGCCGTCCCGCTCGGTGTCGGCGAGGGTGCCGTCTACATCGAAGATCAGCGCTGAGAGTTCCGCCATATCAGCTCCAAAACAGCAAAAGCGGCAAGCTTAACCAATGGTACCGCCCCTTTCATCCCCTCTGCGAACCGGGAATCACCCATAAAGCCTCACAGATCAACGAAACGGGAAATTTATGCCTTAAACAGTGCCCTGTTTTGAGCCATTATTTCTGTTGGGAAAAGGGTTAGCAAAGCGATACCCCATTTGTTGTCTCCCTTCCCCCTTTCTGGTATAGATAGGCGCCTTCACTGAAGAGGTATTCTTGAATGGCCCAAAAGAAAGCCAAAACAAAAGACACTGCAACGACTCAACAGGGTGCAGGCGCATTCGGCATCGAGCCCTACGAGCCCGGTAAAGGTGAAGAGTACATGAATGCGGAGCAGGAGGACCATTTCCGTGCCATCCTGCAGGCCTGGAAGGCCAATCTCATGGAGGAAGTCGACCGTACCGTGCACCATATGCAGGACGAAGCCGCCAACTTCCCCGATCCCAACGATCGCGCCACCCAGGAGTCCGAATTCAGTCTCGAGCTGCGCACCCGGGACCGGGAGCGCAAACTGATCAAGAAGATCGACGCCACCCTGGAGAAGATCGACAATCACGACTATGGCTACTGTGAGAGCTGCGGCGTGGAGATCGGCATCCGCCGTCTCGAGGCCCGCCCCACGGCCACACTCTGCATCGACTGCAAGACGCTGGATGAGATTCGCGAAAAGCAGATGGGCTGACACGCGCCCTCCAGCGTTCGACAAAAAGCCGGCGTCAGCCGGTTTTTTGCTTTTGGCATGAACGACAGCAGCCGCCCCCCCTCCGACTATCGGGGGCGCTTCGCTCCCTCCCCTACCGGACCGCTCCATTTCGGCTCGCTGGTCGCCGCCCTGGGCAGCTATCTCGATGCCAGACACCACCTGGGTGCCTGGCTGTTGCGCATGGAGGATCTCGACCGCACCCGGGAGGTCAAGGGGGCGGCCGACGCTATCCTGCGTCTCCTGGATCGCTTCGCTTTCGAGTGGGATGGACCGGTGTGCTACCAAAGCCGGCGCCGGGAGGACTATGAAGAGGCGCTGGAGACACTGCGTCGGGACGGCCTCGCCTACCCCTGCGCCTGCAGCCGCAAACAGATCGCCGGGAGCGCCATGACAGGCCCCGAGGGCCCCATCTACCCCGGTACCTGCCGCTCAGGCATCGCCAAGGGGACACGGGGCCGAAGCATCCGTCTGCTGACGGAGGACGAAACGATCGAATTCCGGGACCGGATACAGGGCCGAATTCAGCAGAATCCGGGCCGTGAGATCGGCGATTTCGTGATCCGCCGCGCCGACGGTTATCACGCCTATCAGCTGGCGGTGGTACTGGACGACGCCTGGCAGGAGATCACCCACGTGGTGCGGGGTGCCGACCTGCTCAGCTCGACCCCGCGCCAATGCTATCTGCAGTCCCTGCTGGCGCTGCCCCGTCCCGACTATGCCCACCTGCCGCTTGCCGTCGACCGCAACGGGCGCAAGTTGAGCAAACAGTACCGGGACGCGCCGGTGGACCCCCGACACCCCCTCGACGCCCTGCTCCAGGCCTATGCTTTTCTGGGCCAGGAGCCACCGCCGGAACGGCCGCTCGACCCGGCGGATTTCTGGCGTTGGGCCATCGCGCAATGGACGCCGGAACGGGTGCCCGCCCGCCCGAGGATTCCGGTCGCCAGTAACGCCCGGTGAAGTGGATAAAACCAGCGGTGATACGGACACCACCAGCAGACTGAGCAACCAACGATGAGATAAATCCGCCACGGCGTGGCAAGCCGCACCCTAGGGCCCGAAACGGTAGGGTGCGGCTTGCCGCACCGGTAAATTCTTATCAGTAGCAACACCTGGACGATGCGTACTGTTGCGCTCGAACCGAATACCATTCGACTCAGAGCCGAATGCTACATAGTTGGTAACGTTTGGGGTGATTTCCGACACTCCTTTGGTGGGGCCGGGCCCCACCCTACCCTGGTCCGGAGTGTAGGGTGGGGCCCTGCCCCACCATCGAAACGCCTAACTAAGCGGCATTGGACTCAGAGCCCGCTGACCTCCCGCAGATACTTGAACAGCTTGCGATAGGCGGCCGGCGGCTGTTCCATGGCGCGCTCCCGCTGGACCGCCTGGATCAGATGCCGCAGATGCTGCCGATCCGCCTCAGGATAGGTATCCAGGAACTCACCGAAATCGCTGCTGTCGCCGTCGAGCAGGCGATCCCGCCAGCGCTCCAGGGCGTGAAAGCGGTCGACACCGGCCTGGTGGTTGCCGTCGATCTCGTCGAAGACCTGCCGGATCGCCGGCAGATCCTCGCTGCGCAGCAGTTTGCCCAGCCGCCGGTAGTGGCGGCGCAGGGCACTGTGCGACTTGATGCGATGGGCCTCCTCCAGCGCCGAGCGCAACTCCTCGCCCAGGGGCATACGCACCAGCTGGGAGGCCGGGGTGCGGGTCAGGCGCTCACCCAGTTTCTGCAGTTCCAGCAGCTCGCGCTTGACCTGGCTCTTGCTCGGCTCGAAATCTTCGGAACCCGCGTAGTCGTCGTCTAAGGGATCGATTGGATGTACTCCACAATCAGTTGCGGCGTGCACAGGCCGCGAAACTCGTTCACATCGAGACGGTAGGCCAGCTTCACCCGACCCACCTCATCGCCCAGGGCGGCTTGATTGAAGGCAATGCCGTCGACGGTATCGCCCCCGGGCAGGGTCCCCAGTCGAAGTTTGAGGTGCGACTCCCCCACCACCCGCTGTTGCAACAGCCGAAACTCCCCTTCGAACAGGGGTTCCTGAAAACCCTGGCCCCAGGGACCGGCATCCCGCAACAGCTGGGCCAGTTCCAGGCAGAGCTCCCCTTCCCGCAGCTCGCCGTCAGTCAGCAGGGTCCCCTGCAACATCGCGGGTTCGACGCTGGCGGTCACTTCCGTCTCATAGGCTGTCTTGAAGACTTCGAAATTCGCCCGCTCCAGGCTCAGTCCCGCCGCCATGGCATGACCGCCGAAACGCTGCACCAGGCCCGGATGGCGACTGGCGATGCGCTCCAGTAGATCGCGCATGTGCAGGCCGCTGATCGAGCGGGCGGAACCCTTGAGCACGCCTTCGCCACCGTCGGCAAAGGCGATCACCGGGCGATGATACTGGTCCTTGATGCGCGAGGCCAGAATGCCGACCACGCCCTGATGCCACTCGGGATCATAGAGGCAGAGCCCGTCCGGCAGCTCCCCTTCGCTCAGCCGGTGCAGGCGAGCAAGACTCTGTTCGGCCTGTTGTCGCATCTCCTGCTCGATGGCCCGCCGGGAGCGGTTCAGCCGGTCGAGCTCGTCAGCCATCTCAGCCGCCGCCTGCGGCGAATCGGTGAGCAGGCATTCGATCCCCAGACCCATGTCTTCGAGACGTCCGGCCGCATTCAAGCGGGGTCCGACCACGAAGCCGATATCGGAGGCCACGACGCGAGCGAGGGAACGGTTCGCCACCTCGAGCAGGGCGCGGATGCCGGCACGGCAGCGCCCGGCCCGGATGCGCCTCAACCCCTGCGAGACCAGAATCCGGTTGTTCCGGTCCAGCGGCACCAGGTCGGCCACGGTGCCTACCGCCACCAGATCGAGCCAGTCGGCGGGATTGGGTTCGGACAGACCAGGCCGCTCGAACCAGCCGTCGCTCTTGAGCCGTTTCAACAGTGCCACCATGAGATAGAACAGCACCCCCACGCCGGCCAGGTGTTTGCTCGGAAAGTCGTCTCCGGGCTGGTTGGGATTGACGATGGCGGCGGCGCCCGGCAGCTGCTCGGCCGGCAGGTGATGATCGGTGACCAGCACGGGCATCCCCAGCTCGGACGCCCGCGCCACCCCCGCGATGCTGGAGATGCCGTTGTCCACCGTGATGATCAGGCCGGGTTTGCGCCCGGCCGCCACCTCGACCAGCTCCGGGGTCAGGCCGTAGCCGAAATCGAAGCGGTTCGGCACCAGATAGTCCACCGCCCGAGCCCCACAGGCCCTCAGGGCCAGCATCGCCAGTGCAGTGCTGGTGGCGCCATCCGCATCGTAGTCCCCGACGATCAGCAGCGATTCGCCCGCAGCGATCTTTTCCGCCAGCAGAGCGGCGGCCTGCTCGACCCCTTTCAGCCGGCTTACCGGTAACAGCTGGGCAAGTGAGAGATCGAGTTCCGAGCTGCTGGCGACTCCGCGCGCGAGATAGATCCGCTGCAATACCGGATGCAGATTGCCGGCAGCGAGATCCCGGTTCGATGGAGGGCGTGCCTGAATCCTCACCGTTGCCGCGACCACCCCGGCCTGAGACCGCCCGCAACCGGCGGTGAGACCACGAATACGATGCTCATAGCGAATCTCACCCAATACCCCCTGGAAACTTATGGCCGTTGACCCCATCTAATCAGGTGCCCAATTATAGCGGGCATGTCGCTTCCGTTAACCCGCGCCTGGAGCTTGTCGGCAAACGCTCCATGAACACTATGAATCAAAACATGTCACGACGCCCACATCCGCTGCTCTTCCTCGTCACGGCGCTGCTGCTGCTCTGGGTACTGCCGTTGCGGGCAGAGGTGACCGCCCGGCTCTCGTCGCCGACCACCGGCATCGATCAACCCGTTCAGCTGACCCTCGAGGTTCACGGCGAGGAGAGCGGTTCGCCCGACCTGTCGGTGCTCGAGCAGGAGTTCGAGATTCTCGGGCGGGCCACTCAGCAGAGCGTCTCCATCATCAACGGGGCGGTCTCGTCCAAGCGATCCCTGATCCTGACCCTGTTGCCGAAGCGGGAGGGCAGCCTGACCATCCCGGCGATCACCATCGGCGATCAGGTGACCGCGCCGCTCGCGCTCGAAGTCACGCATCAGGCCAGCGCCAGTGGCGCGAGCCAGCGGAAACTGGCCTGGGTGGAGATGAGCCTCGATAAGACATCAGCCTTTCCGGAGGAGGAGGTGATCCTCACCCTCAAGCTGTTCCAGGCCGCCGGAGTACGCGGCGAACACCTCGACCAGCCGACTCCCTCTTTCGGCGACACCCGGCTGCAGCTGCTCGACGAGACCAGCTACAGCATCGAGCGGGACAGCCAGACCTATCGCGTGCTGGAGCGCAGCTACGGGCTCTACGCCTACCAGACCGGCAGCCTGAAGATCGCCCCGGTGAGCTTCCGCGGCCGCAGCGGCGGCGGTTCCATCTTCAGTCTGCTCGACGACCCATTCAACGCCCCGCCTCAGACCAGCCGCATCGTCCGCGCCGAATCGGATCCGCTCTCCCTGGAGATCAAACCGGTGCCTGCCGGGTTCACCGGCGACCACTGGCTACCGGCGAAAAACATCCAGCTGGTGGAGACCGGCATCGATAGCCAGGGACCGATCCTCGCCGGCAAGCCGCTGACCCGTCGTATCATGCTGATCGCGGATGGACTGCTCTCCTCCCAGCTGCCGGTGATCACCCCCCAGGCGCCGGATGACATCAAAGTCTATGAGGAGCGGCCGCAGTTGCAGGACACGCCGCGCCGAACCGGGGTCAGCAGCAGCCGTGAGAGCGTGGTCACCCTGATCCCCACCCGGGCCGGCGAATACACCCTGCCGGGGATCGAGATCCCCTGGTGGAATACGGAGACCGGCAAGCAGGAGATCGCCAGGATTCCCGACCTGACACTGAAGGTGGCCCCCGGAGCCGTCGTCGTACCGCCGCCTGCCGTCGCCACACCGGCCCAGACCCGGGCTGAGGAGCCCTCCTCCAACCCCTCACCGCAGGCCGTGACGACAGCGGCAGTACCCTCTGATGACATCCATTGGCTGATCTGGCTGCTGGTTGCGGCCTGGTTCGCCACTTTGGTGGGCTGGTGGATATCACACCGCCGACACCGCGCGATGCCAGCCACGGAAGAAGCGGCCGGGGCGCCGCCACCCTCCGCAGACGAACAGGCCCTGACAGAGGCCATCGACGCCCTGACGGATGCCTATCGGGAGAAGAACGCCGAGGCGGCGCGCGACGCCTGGCTGCAATGGGCACAGTGTCGGTGGCCTCAACATCAGCCCAACAACCTCACGCGGCTCGCCGCGCGCTGTCCGCCGCCCGTGGCAGAGGCGGTCTTCGCTCTGGAGAAGGCGCTTTACAGTCCCGGCATTGAAACCGGTTGGGTCGAGGCGTTCGATCCCAGCCGACTGAGGGATGAGCCGGAACAGACCTCGACCCGGCAGCCGGCCGGTGAACAACTGTTACCGCTGAACCCCTGAATTCAGGTGGGCTACGGCGCTACTCCCAGCCCCCATAGTCGAAGGTGATCTCCTCGTGGGCTTCGATATCCTTCAAGGCATAGAGATCGAACCCGTCGAACTCCGCGTTGCCATCGTTCTGGTGATTCAAATAGCGCAGTAGATTGCGCCCGCTGCGCCCGATCGGCGGCTGACCCTCTTCGAAAACCCACAGGACATAGGTCCCGTCCCGCTTGGCGGTTGGTCCCTCGTAGGTGCCGATGTATTCACCCTTGGGTATTGCCATCTTCGCGAACAGGCCGTTACCGTGTATCGGCGAGGACGCTCGGTAGACGATATTGCCGAGTCGCTGCTTAGTTGTTTTTGCCATGATTGATACCTTGATTCGTGGTCTCCTGCGCATCCGGTACGGGACAGCTGTCGCCATATACCGCCATGATAGCGCGCAGCTCCTTGAGTACCGTCTGCCGCGCCAAATCGTCCAACACACGAAGTTCGGGCAGGATTTCACCCCGCTCCAGCAAAAGGATGTCCTCCCGCACCGAGCGGCACCCCTTCTGGCAAAGAATCTCGATACACTCTTCAATCAGTTTGCTACGCATGACGTCGACAGTTCCCGAGCGGCATTGGTGCATTAGAGTTTACTCATGTACCTATACCGTACCGGGAACCATAGCGGTATTCAAATTTCTAACAGGATTCAATAGGATTGCCGAGGGCCTGTAAACTCTAATCCAATAGGCCCTGTTGCCCCTGAAAAAGCGCCAATCAAGGCCTGAGGAGAGAAGTTTGGTGATTCCAAATGAACGACGAGCAACGCAGCGCAACGCTTTTTCAGGGGCAACCCGCAGGGCTGGAGCCGTTTTTCCGCCCAGTGGCGTTATCACTCGCTCATGTAGCCGGACTACGCCTCGCTCATTCTGCCTTGCTAGACGCAAAAACGACCCCAGCAGAGCCGATTGGATTCGTGTTTACAAGCCCTAAAACAGACTTAACCCCCAAGAAGGAACCACTATGCCCTGGATCAAACGCTTGCTGATACCGTTTCTTGTTCTCGCTCACACCATGGCCTATGCCGAGTGGGGTGAAGGTTGGGACCCGATCGATCCGCCTATCGCCACCTCCACCGAGGAGGGCAAAGTGGAGGTGCTGGAGTTCTTCTGGTATGGCTGCCCCCACTGTTTCACCCTGGAACCGCAACTCGATGCCTGGTTGGAGAAAAAACCGGAAAACGTGGTCTTCAAACGGGTTCCGAGCCCCCTCAATCCCAGCTGGACGGTGCACTCCCAATTCTTCTACGCCGCCGAGGCCCTGGGTGTGGGTGAAAAGCTGCACAAACCGCTATTCGAGGCGATTCATGTCGAAAAACGTAAACTCTTCGACAAGCAATCACTCATCGACTTCGCCGTGGAACAGGGTATCGACCGTCAGAAATTCAGCGATGCCTGGAATTCGTTTGGGGTCTATGTGAAGGTGCAACAGGCGCGTAAGCTGGGTCAGCGCTACGGTATCACCGGGGTGCCGGCGGTCGGCATCAACGGCAAATACAAGACCAGCGGCAGTCTGGCCGGCACCTACAGCAAGATGCTCGAGATCGTCGACGAACTGGTCGCCAAGGAGAACTCGGCGACCCCATAAGCTATCACGGGGCCCTGCGCTGACTGGCCAGCCAGGACCCCTTCCGCTGCAGAAACTGGAAATAGAGGCTGGCGAAGTCAGCCACCACCGAATGCCTCAGGCTGGGCCTGGCAAGCAATGCCTGGGCCCAGGTAGCCACCACTGGCGGTGTGTCAGCAGTCATTTCGGGCCTGACCGTCGCCAGGATCTCCATGCGCATGAAGAAAGGAGCGTAGGCGGCATCCACCAGCGAGAAGCCACCCTCACCCCCAAACAGCCCTTGCTCCAGAGGTGATTTCAGACGCTCCTGCAACCGCTTCAGTTCGGCCAGGGCCTCGATGAACCGCTCCTCGTCCGTGGCCACCCCAACGGCATGCTGTTGTCTCAGGAGTGCCGAACCGAACTCTATCCAGGCCTTGTGCTGAGCCCGCTTTAGCGGCATTTCCGGGTGAAAGCGTGGAGCGTAGACCTCGTCCAGGTAGTCGAGAATCACGGCCGACTCGAACAGCACTTCAGCGTCGATCAACAAAAGAGGCACCTGGCCGAAGGGCGAGCACTGCTTGAACCAGGCCGGTGGATCATCCAGCTCGATGTATTCCAGTTCATAACCGACGCCTTTCTCTTCCAGAGTGATGACCGCCCGCTGTACATAGGGACAGAGCTTGAAGCTGACCAGTTTGATCGTCATCGGCTGCCCCCGAAAGCCGCATGGAGGAATCCGCTTCCACCGCTCAGGAATGCACTGCCTGAAATTTCCCCGTCAGTCACTGCCAATAAACCATGATGGACATGAAGATTTTTAAAAACTACAATCATATTCGCTTTTTTGATCAGTTAGTTACGATTCTTTTTCAGGTTCAGGGAAGACCTTGACCCGGATAATCCTGGTTGGTTAGTTGGATTTACATTTTGACTGAGGAAGGTTATTTTTGTGACAGAGTTAACATATTTAGGCGGGTTGGCAAAGCTCAAGGATGTTGACGCTCAGATGCGACTGGCTGAGGGCTGGTTTCCGAACGGAAACTCCTCAGCCGGATCGCTTCCTGCCTCTCTTTCATGGAAATGAAGTGTCACGGATAGAACCATCCCCACTCTCATTCTCAGATCTATTCTGTGCGTCATGTACGCAGGATAACTCGTGTACATTGAGTGAAAAATCGAGTTTGGCCGATAACCTCTACACGACTATGCTGTCATTTAAGCTGCACTTATTGTAACTGAACGTATTTTTCGAGATGGCGAACATCAACCGTATCGGCCTAAGGATTCCGGATCAACACCCGCCTCAGGGCAAACCGTTTTTCCTCAATGACAAGGAGCTTTCCAGCTGGACAGAGCAGCTGCCGCTCGCCAATGTGGGCGAAACCTCCAAGCAGATATTCAAGGCGCTGCGCGAATTCAACCGCACCATGATACCCAGCAAGCGCCGGCTGCAGAGTGTGGACTTCTTCCGCCAACCCCTGAGCTATATCGCCGCCAATCTCAGCAAACACTACATGGGCAACGGCTTCCCCCTGAGTGAGAAAGCCTACAAGATCGCGGTGTTGAATCGGGAACTCCACAGTGGCATGGCTACCGCCTACAAGTCAGCCATCGTCGATATTCTGGTTGAAAGCCAGGGCAAACCCGATCGCAGACAGCTGGTAAACGCCATTCATCACTGCATGAGCTACCTCTCTCGGGTGATCCTGCTATCCGCCCTGGTCTACGACCCCTATCCCAAGCGGATCTGGCGCGAACTGCATATTCTGCACCGTCTTGCCTCGCGCTACGGTGTGGCATCGATTCAGGTCGAGACCCCCATAGAAAGCCACGAAAAAACCTGCACCATCGACGAATCCTACCGTCGCTGCATCCTCTTCTCGCTCGCCTCCCCCTATAAGATGCGACAGAAGGACAATCTGCTGATCTTCGATACTCTGCTCGGTTGGAGCCATCTGGCGAAGCTCTATAGCAACGAGGACGCACCGGAAGAGACCACCATCATCATCCGCCAGGACAGCGACCTGGCGCCCAGCCATGAAACTGCCGTGGCGGAGGCCGACAACAAGTACCTGCTGAGATTGGATGCCAACGATCTGATTGTGCAGCTGCGGGACCAGTTCAGCGAAACCCCTTCGGAGAACAGTCGGTTACCGGGGATCAAGGCCATGGACACCGGCCTGGTTCGACAGCTGATCAAGCTTTGGTCAAAGGCACAGAAGCGCGCCTTCGTCCGCACCAAACTCAATTTCGAGCTCAGAATCGCGGTCGGCCTGCGGTCGATACATAAATTGATCTCGCTCGGCAACGAACCGGTGAAACCACCCGAGAAGCAGGAAGACGACGGCACCTGGATCGAGACCGCCTTCGCCGAAGGGAACCACCTGAAGATCTCTCCCCACTTCTCGCTGATGCCGATGGACGCCACCAACTACAATCCGAGACGGGGGGATTTCGAAGAGTTCGGCCCCAATTCCCGGGATTTCGACGCCTTGGAAGAGCCGGTATCCCAGATCTGGGAAGAAGAACCGAGCAAGCTTATCGAGCCCTCCACCAACACTTTCAAGACCATCAACGAAAGTGCCGGCGGCTACTGTCTCGATTGGTCGGGTGCGCAGATTCCAAAGATCCAGGTCGGCGAATTGATCGGAGTTCAGTCAGCCATGTCGGCCAACCAGTTCGGTGTCGGCATGGTGCGCTGGATGAGGCGGACGCCCGACGATCGCATGCAGGTGGGCGTACAGATGATCGCACCCAATGCCATGGCGGTCTCGGCGCGGGAGGAGCAGAATAAAAAAGGACAGTCCCACGACTGCCTGTTGCTGCCGGAAGTCGGCACCTCCGGTCAACCCACCAGCTTTATCTGCCCCTCCTTTCCCTTCAAACTGGGCAACCATCTATTGATCAACGAAGGCGAAAACCTACGCGAGATCAAGCTGACGCGTCTGCTCGAGGCCAGCGGCAGCGTCTCCCAGTTCCAGTTTGTCTACCTGGACCACAGGGACCAGCCGGAACAGGAGGATGCGGAAGAAGGGTTTGGAGAGGACACCGACTTCGACAACCTCTGGTCCACGCTCTGATTGCATGCGCCAGGGGAGAGAGGACCCTCTAGCCTGATCAGAAGCCGGCTTTTTCGTACCAGCGCTTGGCCTCTTCCGGATCCTTCTCGACACCCCGCCCCTCTTCATAGAGCATGCCGAGCGTGGTTTGGGATCCGGCCAGCCCCTGCTCGGCGGCCTTCCTGAACCACTCCACCGCTTTGGGCAGATTCTGCTCCGCGCACTCGCCCTCGAGATACATGAAGCCCAATCCATGCTGCGCCATCGGGTGTCCCGCTTCAGCAGCGGCTTTCATGAATTTGAAGGCCATCAGTTCATTCACCACCATGCCGAGCCCACCCTGGGCCATAATCGCCATGCGATATTGCGCCTCACTGTCACCCGCTTCGGCGAGGGGGGAGAGCAAGGTGGCCGCTCGCGAGAAATTTTTACCCTCGAAGGCGGCGATGCCACTGCTCAGCTCGAAGTCCATGTTGTCATCTTTGGTTGTCATGACGGTTACCACTCTCTACTTGAAATGACTGCCCGGTATCGCACCGAGCTCTTCCCGATGTGAACCCTTGGTTCTGATCGCCACCCGGTTCCTGACCCAGGCGCTAAGGGCGCCGTGCCGGTCATAGAAGCCGAATTCGAATTCCGGGGTGCTGCGATCGCGCCGCCGCAGCTCCTCTGCGATAGCCTCGACAGCCGTCCCGGTCAACTCGAAACGCAGTTCGAGATCAGTCAGCCCGGGGCGACGGAAATCGACCTGCAGCTCTCGGGTCCAGACAGTATATGCGGGAAATTGCCGGTGGCAGGCCAGTGCGGGTATGGGATCCGCCAACGCGGCGATGCATCCCCCGAACATGGAGCCTCCGGGATTGCGGTTTTGTTTGTTCAGCGGGAGCAGAATTCGCACTTTGCGCCAATTCTCGTCCAGCTCCAGCACCCGAATATCCATTGCCGCAAACGGCGGATACGACTCCAACAGAAACGCTGACTTGTCAGCAGACGGCGGACCGGCCATCTCCCATGTCCTCGACAGTTATAACACTCATTAGAAAATGAAACTTCCTTCCGCTGCCCATGGAATATCTACCAGGGTGCCGGATTGACAATGCCCGGGCCGGGTCAGACAGGGTAACGCATTCATACCCCTTTCGACAGACTCCCATCTGTCACCACAGCTGCTACTATTTAGCCAGTGACAATCAAATAACGCCCCCCCGTAATTCAACTCTTCATCAAGCACGCAGATGGCTGAACAAACGACCCTGCAGAAGTTCTTCGCCTCGTTCCTCCCGCTGGTGTGGCTGCCGTTCTGCCTCAGCGCCGCGGCCGCGACGGGCGAGTCTCCATCCTCTCCGGATCTGACTGACCAGCGCGAGCGTTTCATCCAGGCTGAACGAGCGCTCGAAAACGGCGACACAGACGCATTTCAACATCTCAAGCTCCAGCTGTCCGGGTATCCGCTCTACCCCTACCTTGAGTATCAGGAGATCCTCAACAGCCTGGAGCAGCAGACCTCCGACACTATTCGGACGGCCCTGACAGCACTGGACGGGACCCCGTTGCAGCACCAGCTCCTGGATCGCTGGCTGGCTCTGCTGGCGGATGAGGGACTCTGGCACAGCTATCTCAGCTTCTCCCAGCCCGGCGGCAGCATCGAACGACAGTGCAATCGCCTTCAGGCGCTGATCGAAACCGGGAAGCGCCAACAGGCCTTCGACGCGGTTCCGAAGCTTTGGCTCAGTGGCAGTTCGCGCCCCGCCGCCTGCGATCCCGTGTTCGACAGCTGGATCGATGCGGGACGACTGACGCAAGAGCTGGTCTGGCAACGGGTGGCGTTGGCCATGGACAAGGGCAAAACACGCCTCGCCAACTATCTCAGACGCTTCCTCCCCAGTGATGAAAGCGCCTGGGTCGAGCGCTGGGTGAAGCTCTACAACGACCCCAGCCGTGTCATCGTGGTGGCGACCGGGTCCGGGCATCCGATGCTGGACGATATGGTGACACAGGCGGTTCAACGCCTGGCCTGGCGTGATGTGGATGCCGCCTATGACGCCTGGACCGAACTGTCCGGGCAACTCACCTTCTCCGACTGGCAACACCTGCGGGTCGTACGCAGTCTGATGGGTCAGCTCTCGCGACAGGAGTCCAGCCTGCAGAGCCGTCAGATCACCGCCCTGCTGCCCAAGCAGTATCTCCACCTCGACGCCACACTGGCCGAAAAGCAGCTGCAGCACGCCCTGCAGATCGGCGACTGGCAGCAGGTCGTGTTGACGGTGAACGGCCTGCCGAAAGAGGAACAGCAGCACGAGCGCTGGCGCTACTGGAAAGCCCGTGCCCTGATCAGTCTTGGCAGTACCGAAGAGGGCGAGACGATCCTGCAGGCCTTGTCTGGAGATCGCAGTTACTATGGGTTCCTCGCGGCTCAACGCCTGGGGGACAAGCCGAAGCTATTGCATGAAAGGCTCGACGCGGACACGGCCCTGATGCAGATCCTGGCGCAAGTTCCGGCACTCGAGCGCGCGCACGAACTGCATCAGCTGGGACGCTCTCTGGAGGCGCGACGGGAGTGGAATCTAGCCCTGCAGCAGAGATCCGACGATGAATTACGCGCCGCAGCGCGGCTGGCGGAACGTTGGGGCTGGCCATCCCAGGTCATACTCACTTTGACCAGACTCAGGCAGTGGGACGACCTTGAACTGCGCTTCCCGCTGGCCCACCACCACGAAATCGCAAGCCTGGCCCAGGGTGTGGGCATCGACAAAGCCTGGGTCTATGCCATCCTGAGGCAGGAGAGCGCATTCATGCAGGATGCCAAGTCCCCGGTGGGGGCCCGCGGCCTGATGCAATTGATGCCGAAAACCGCTGAGAACATGGCCAGGGATTTTCAGCTCTCATTCACCGATCCCGACGAACTCTACCAGCCCGAACTCAATCTCAAATTGGGGACCGGTTATCTCAACAAAGTTTTCCGGCGTCTGCAGGAAAATCCCGTGCTTGCCACGGCCGCCTACAATGCGGGACCCTGGCGGGTCGAAAGCTGGCTGCCGAAACAGGCCCAGGCCGCCGATATCTGGATCGAAACCGTGCCCTACAAGGAGACGCGGGAGTACCTCAAGCGCGTTCTGGCCTACACCGTCATCTACAACTATCGTTTGGGAGAAGACCCGAGCCGGCCGCAAACCCTATGGCTGAGACCGATCGAGGCCGCGCATGAGGATAAAAAGGCCGAGCCGGTCTCAGGCGTCTAGGCTATCGACACCCTATCAATCATGGCGTGAGAAAGTGCTGTCAGACGAAATCGGACGCCGTGATATCGGTCGGGCTCTTGGCTTTCTTACCGCTCAGCTTTTCCTTCACA
Organism: Sedimenticolaceae bacterium; assembly: GCA_050305975.1. Classification (GTDB taxonomy): domain Bacteria; phylum Pseudomonadota; class Gammaproteobacteria; order Chromatiales; family Chromatiaceae; genus Thiodiazotropha. The sequence goes on from JBNLGI010000225.1 coordinate 16,207, forward strand.
CGCCCGACCAGTTCGGGATCGGTCACCACCTCGTAAAAAGTCTCTCCCTCGACTTCCTCTGAAGCGGCGAGTTTGCCCTGAATCCACCGCTTGAGTCGGGCTTCCCGGATCACCAGCCAATGGGAACCGCCAAGCCTGTCCATGAAGCGTCCCACATGGTAGTGATGGGGTTCACCGGAACGGCTGTGCAGACGTACTTTGTGCAGGACCATTTCCGATTTCAATTTGGCGAATGCCGGCGGATCCAAATCGATACCGTTTACGTTGTAGCGCAGGAGACCGCCTGCCTTGCCGTTATGATCGTCCTCTTTGCGCATCACTTCGACACGGTGACGCCGACTGCGTCGCCAACTGGTGTCCTTGCGCAGCTCGCTGGAACAGGATGACAGCCGGTCGGCCTGGTTGATGGCGGGTGAGATCATGATCTTGCGGCGCTCGTCATAGAGATAGGCCGGCGCATCCGCACAGAAAGCGATACCCAATCCGAGCTCGAGCTTGGGGAGTTCGTAGGCCCGGTTCTGACTGTTTTGCGCCTCCATGACCAACAGAATCTTCCTTGCCAAACCACAGGCATTGGCGACGGTCATCGATTGAGTGCCGATTCCACCTGTCTCGAGCACAGTCAGGATCAGGGCATCGCCTTCAACGAATACCTTTTGCGCGCCGAAGCGCTCCAGCAGCTTGGTAATCGGTCCGAAGAAATTCATGCTGAAGTGGGTTGCCGGGTTGAGCCGTTTCTCCACCAGCTGATGCGTGATTTCGGTGGAGCCTCGCACATCGGCCTTGAGCACCGCGTGCGCCTTGATCTTCAGCGTTTCGTCATCCTGATCCCTGCCGAGACGAAATTCGTAGAGACTGCCGTTGTCACGGGAGAGTTTGATATTTTCAGCATCCTGCAGTATCCGCAGACGGCTCATCTGCTGAAAACTGTAGTAGGCCAGCTTCAGATCACGCCTGAAGGTCAAGAAGTCCTTTAGATAGCGTGTGGCGTAATCCTGCTGTTTGCTGACCGGCATGCGTCGGACGTAGTTCAACACCACATCCAGGGCCTTGATTATGGCGGCTCCCCTATCGGGCGTCGATGCCAGACGCTTGCTGATGGCCTTTTTGGGCATCTGCTCGGACAGATAGAGGTAGATCTCCTTGATCGTCACCTGACCGTTCAGCTGCCGATATAATCTGGGCGTACGATAGGCGGCGATCGCCCTCCGGGTGATGCCAGCGCGCTCGAACCGTTTGTGGACCTCCGCCTGGAGTTTCTCCTGGAGTTTGACACATTCCGGATTCTGCCAGGAACTCGTGCCTGCGATCGCCCCACGGGAGAACCAACCCGATTCGCTGCCTTGCCTGCGCATCAGAATATCGGCGTTCGTCGGAACATCGAGCCAGGAGACATTAAAAGTTTTGAACTCCTCTTCGCTGAGACTTCGCTCAAGCAGTCTCTGTCCCTCAAGGAACTCCGAGAAACCACTGTGGAGTTCCCGGTTGCGGATCTGGAAGGGCTGGTTGCCTGCATGACCGTTCGCTTTGGAATCCTGACGGTCGACCGCCTTGGTCCAGATCGGCAGGTAGCTCTGAAAGACCTCGGTGACGATGCGATTGGTCAGATCGAAATAGTTCTCATCCGAGCGGTCGACGCACAGGATGGGATAGTGATTCATCAAGTGCTCTTCAGTCGACAGGTCGGGAAGGTGTAGAAGCGGGTTGAAAAGTATCTGTTTGGGCACGCTCCAGGAGCGACCGACGACCGACTTGCGCAGTTTGCGTAACTCCTTCGACTCCAGCCGCATCACCACCTTGAAGATCCGGCGCAGGGCGCGATAACGGATACCGGGTTCGAGCCGCGCCAGGTTGGCGATGCGTTCATGCAGTTCCAGGGCACGGCCGCTGTTGGCTCCGGAGGGTGAGTCGGCGTCCTGTTGCAACTTGTTGCGCAGCCTTGCCACCGCTTCCATCGGCGAATCCAGCAACATTTTCAGCAACACCATGTGCAACAGTTGCAGCAGTTCCCTCATGGAGGCGTTTTCATGCACCTGTTCCAGGGCGCCTCGCATGATCTCTCTGTAGACCTCGCGAAAGGCGTCGAAATCGTTGTTGGAGGGAGATTTCCCCATCCGGGCCCAGCCATGCTTGACCAGGTCCTCATGCACGATCATGTCCGACAGATCGGCCAGCAGGTTGCGGAATTTGTGGCTGAGCGCCACATCGATGCGCTGGTTGTCGATACCGATCTGAAACTGATCCAATCGCACACTCGGCGCAACGCTGGTACGCAGCGGCGCGACAAACTCTTCAACTTCAGGTGTGCGGTGCAACAGTTTGTTGATCCTCGTATTCACGTCTCACCCGTATGCCCAAGGCGCGGCTCGAATCAAATCGGTCAGGATAGTGATCGGGTTTGATAAAGTTCAAAACCACACAGATGCTTAGCCAATTGAAGCATAGTTGAATCCAGCCCTTTTGGAAAAGTATCCGAGAGGAATCGCCTTCGGCAGTGAGAGAAAGTGTGATCGAGATTATGAAATGACCACGCCTGATACGACCATGCGCTAATCGCCAGGAGAGGGGAGTGGCTGGGTTTCAGCGTGCCAACATGGTGGCCAGCAGCTGATCCTCCAGTTCGATGCGTACGGCCAACTCCTCGCCAAGTCGCGAGAGGTCCTCGGGCAGGTGGTCCAGCTTCAGCTCATGGTCCGAGATGTCGTACTTGTCATTGAAGGCGACGGCAGCTTCGCTGGCGATAACAAAGTCGGGATAGATCTCTTCGGCCACACGAATCACACCGGTACGGCGTTCATTTCCTTCGCTGATGCGTCCGAAAACCTCGAAATGGCCGAATGCGGTGTAGTCGATCAGAACCTGACAGAAGGTCTGTAGCAGAGAGTCGAGCGAGGAAGAGCGTCGATATGGTTCCAGACCGGCAACCTGACAAAACAGAACGAGCATCTCCTGACGCTCTTTCAGCAGCTTTTCAATCAGACCCTTCGTATTGGTTCTACGTTCCTCGGATCTGGATTGTTGAGAACTCATGCAAGCCCTCCCCCATGTGTTCTTTTAGTTATCATGTGTCGCGGCGACCGTGAACAAAACTGCCTGAAGAGCGCGATTCGGGCAGGCTCCACTCCCCCTGTATCACTAGTGGGTAAAGCTAACCACCATTAGCTGCTTCTGGCAAGAGTCGATTGGTGGCCCCTGGATCGACTATCATTGCAGCATGCAGTCGAAACACCCCTCTGAAATGAGTCTGCCGCCGAGGCTTCATCATCGATCCGTCGGCAGTGTCAACGCCGTTATCCGCAGCCTGATCATGCTCGGGCTGCTGTTATCGATCCCCAGCGCGCTGAGCGCCGCCACCCCTTCCACCATCATGAGTCAGGCCATGTTGGCGATGATGGATGCCATGGGCGACCTGGCGCACCGATTCAAAGGCAGCAGCAACTGGTCGCTGGGCAGCGGTTACACCCCCCACAGTTCGCTCTACGGACTCTCCGGTTATCCGCTCAATCTCCACTCGCTGCCCGGCGGGGGACTACCCGGCGCGGGGTGGCCCTACGGCGTGCCGTTGCAGTCACCGGTACCCGGACTGGGCGGTTTTCCCGCGCAGGGCGGACCACCACTCAATACGCTCCCCTATCAAACCCTCCCCAGCGTGTCGCCGGTGGACGGCATCTGGGTCGGTCGCGGCGGCGAAATCGTGCTGGTCATGTACGGCCATTTCCGCATCTATGCCTCTGCGGATATCTATCGAGACGGACGTTTTGAGATTCTCGGCGATCGCCTGATCATGTACGACCCGGAGAGCGATCGCCGCATGGTGTTCGAATACTACCTGGAAGACGGTCAGATGCTCCTGCGCAATGAAATCGGCACCTCCCTGATGTTCAAGCAGCTGCCGATTCCCATTCCGCCCTACAACCTGTTCGCCAATCCCGGCTCAGCCTATCCGTAGCTTGAGGCCGAGCGTGATCGGGAGCAGGACCGGGATACGCCGCAACTGCGCACCGCAGATGAGTGCCAGGCCCGCCCCGGCAGGGGTCATGAGGGCGCTGACCCTGCGCGCCGGCCAGTAGCCGTAGCCGCTGCTGCCGGCAGGCGCTAGACTGGAAGTCGAACCCCACACAGAGACTCGGGATCTGTTGCCGGTACGCGATTTTAACCTTCAGGATTTCTCACCTGGAAACTGTTTAACGAATTTTTGCTCGACGGTCATTTATGAATAGGGTCTGCATTCTAGGTGGAACCGGCTTTGTCGGACAGCATCTGGTCGCCACGCTCAGCCAACGCGGCATCACCTGCCGCGTCCTCAGCCGGCATCCGCAACGTCACGCTGGATTACGGGTCAATCCGGGTATCGAACTGGTAAAAGTCCCCCAGCTGAACAGCAACACGCTGTTGTCCCAGTTCCAGGGTTGCGGCGCGGTGATCAACCTCATCGGCATTCTCAACGAAAGCCGAGACTTGACCTTCCGGAGAATCCATGTGGAGTTGGTCGACACCCTGGTGGAAGCAGCCATCAAAGCGGGTGTAGGCCGTCTCCTGCACATGAGTGCGCTGCATGCCGACGCCGCCCGCGGCAGCAGTGAGTACCTGCGCAGCAAGGGCGAAGGGGAGAATCGCGCCCACACCCATGGCGGCAGCGCCCTCAGGGTCACCAGTTTCCGCCCTTCGGTGATCTTCGGCGAGGGTGACAGTTTCTTCAACCGATTCGCCGCCCTGCTCCGCCTCTCGCCGCCGGTCTTCCCTTTGGCCTGCCCGGAGTCCCGTTTCGCTCCGGTGTGGGTGAATGACGTCAGCGAAGCGTTTGCCCGCTGCCTGTTGGATGACCGGACGACCGGCAAACACTACGACCTCTGCGGTCCCAGGGTCTACACCTTGCGTGAGTTGGTTGCCTATACCGCCGAGACGGCCGGTCTGCGCCGCCTGATCCTCCCCCTCGGTGACGGCTTTTCCCAACTGCAGGCGAGGGTCCTGGGACTGCTGCCCGGTCGCCCCTTCACACTCGACAATTACCTTTCACTGCAGACCGATAGCATCTGCGAATCAAACGGATTCGAGTTGCTGGGTATCGCGCCACAGGCCCTGGAGAGCATCGTCCCCCGCTACCTCGCCCGGCAGAGCTATCGTGGCAGGTTCGACCGCTACCGGCGACAGACCTCAAACGGAAGCTGATCACAAGAACAGTCTGACTGAGCATGAAAACCGTCGATTCAGGATCTATAGTTCTCGAAATATAAGAATATTTTGATATAGTAGTGCTTTCGTTTATTGCTGTTGTCCAAAAATTCGGCCATGCGGTACCTCTCCTTTCTGATCCTCTCCCTGATCGCTCCTCTGGCCGCGGCAGAGCCCCCGACTGTGGACTGGTCCGATGTCTCCGAGGCGGCACGTCTCAAGCACAGCCCCATTCTGGTGGTCTTCAGCGCCGAAACCTGCGGCTACTGTATGAAGCTCAAGCATGAGGTGATCGAACCCCTGTCCCACGACCCGAATGCGGGGCGCGATCTGCTGATCCGCGAGTTCGACATCAATGCCGGCGGTAAAATCATCGATTTTGACGGAGAGCCGATCCGCAGCCGTCAGTTCAAGCGGCGCTACGGCATCTTCGCCACGCCTACGCTGCTTATACTCGATGCCGAAGGTCATCGGCTCAGCGATCCGCTGGTGGGCTACAATTCGGCTAACGAATACCGGGAACTGTTACACGCATCCTTGGTCGATTCGTACCGGGCGCTCAAGTAGTCGTAGACGGATTCTCTTGCTGACTCAGTAGTCGAGCGCCGAGCCGGCTGAATTCCGTCTCAACCTGAGTCCGTGTGCATGAATCCCTCCCGCCTGATCCAAGTTATCTGTTTGATGCTGCTGCTGGCTGGCCCTGTCGCCGCCGACACCCTTACCCTGCAACAAGCGACGGATCTGAAGCAGCTTGGCGAGGGCGCCGAAAAGCGTGGCATACCGATTCTCCTGATGGTCTCCCAGTACCACTGCGGCTTTTGTCAACGCATGAAGCAGGAGGTGCTGCATCCGATGCTGCTCAGCGGCGACTACAGCGATCGGGTCCTGATACGGGAACTGCCGATCGATCCGGGTGAGACGCTGACCAACTTCGAAGGCCGCCATGAATCTGCAGGCGCATTCAGCACCCGATACCAGGTTCGCGTAACCCCGACCCTGCTGTTCCTGGACGCCAAGGGCAACGAGATGGCCGAGCGCATTCTCGGCATCAATACCGTCGACTATCTGCTCTTCTATATCGAGGATGCTATCGACACGGCGACCCGGCGGATGCGTGATCGTTCGACGCGATGATCGGCAGGCAGCGCTCCAGCCCGAGTTCAGGAACGGAGCAAAGGGATTGAACACATGCGGCGGTCGTTGTGGCAGACGGTTCGTGATGGAGTGGCGGAGGATTACAGACGTTCACAGAGATCGCGCAGACTGAATCCCTGCAGGTTCATCTCCAGCCCCTTCAGCAGGCCGAGCACCTTGAAGCGCTCCCCCATCTCAGACGGCAGGGTCAAACGCTTCACGCCCTGCATCAGCGCCATATGCCGCGCCACATCTGCGGGATCCGAATCGGCCAGCAGGGCATCGAGTCCGTTGGCGAGCAGAAAATGGGCCTGAGTGGTGTAGCCCCCCAGATGGAAGCCCGATTCGACGGCACAGCGGGCAGCGGCGGTGAAGTCCACATGGGCGGTGATATCCTGCAGGCCGACCCAGCGGAAGGGATCATCGTGCGCCCGATGGCGGTAGTGGCACATCAGGGTGCCGCGGCTGCGCTGCGGGTGGTAGTACTCGCGGGCACAGTAGCCGTAGTCGACCAGAATCACCGCACCACGCTGCACCGCATCGGCGAGCGCCGCCAGCCAGGCCGATTGCCGTAGATTGACCTCGGAGACATAGCCCTCCAAGAGCCGACCCGCCGAGGCGAACACCTGTTCCACGGCTTCGGTCAACCGGGGAGTCTCCGCCTTGAGGAAGTGTTCGTGGAAGCCCTGCCCGGTATGGACCACGAAGGACTCTTCGATCGCCTCAGCGCCGATACGGAATCGACTCACGGGCATGGCGTCCAGCAACTCGTTGGCGACGACGAAGCCGACAAAGCGTTCCGGCAGGCGCTGCAGCCAGACCACACGTTCCAGCAGGTGGGGCACATGGCGCTGCAGGGTCTCCCGTTGTCGCATCTGCAGTTCGGGACTGAGCTCGAGTATGCAGTAGCGTTGCGGCAGCGCCTCGAGCCGCTCCAGTTCCGCCAGCATATCCGCCGCCAAGCGGCCGGAACCGGCACCGAACTCCAGCACCTCCCCGCCGCCGAGCCGTTCCAGCACCTCCAGCGCCTGTCTGGCCATGCAGTGGGCGAACAGCGGAGAGACTTCCGGCGCGGTCACGAAATCACCTGCCGCACCGAACTTGCGGCTGCCGGCCACGTAGTAGCCCAGACCCGGCGCGTAGAGCGCCATCTCCATGAAGCGGTCGAAGGGAATGCCATGGGGCGTCTGATCGATGGCGCGGCGGATCTGCTTGATCAAGCGTTCGCTCACTGCCAGCGCCATCTCATCGGGCAGCGGCAGTTGCTGTACGGTGGCGGGCTTGGCAACGCTGAAACAGTCCGGCATGAGTTCAGAAACCTCTACAAATCCGTTAGTGTACAACCTCTGACCCGTCGATTAAGGTAAATATCCATGACCATCAGAGGTCGGCATTCTAACCCATTCACCCGGTTGGGCGCAGAGACTTTCCACGCCCTTCCGTGACTTCACCGATGCATAGCCGTCAAGAGAGTTTGGAGTGACGCAAAGCGAGAAAGACCTGGCAGGCCGCTGCGCCCTGATCACCGGCGCCGCCCACCGTATCGGCGCTGCGATTGCCCGTCTGCTGCACGCCGAGGGAGTGGATCTGCTCATCCACTACCGTCGCTCGGCCGATGCGGCCGAAACCCTGCGGGACGAGTTGGAAGCCTTGCGCGGCGGTTCGGTGCGTCTGTTGCAGGCCGATCTCCATGACATCGATGGGTACGCCCGGTTGATCGAGGGTGCCCGGGATTTCCGCGGCCGTCTCGACCTGCTGGTCAACAATGCCTCCAGTTTCTACCCCACTCCGCTGGATGAGGCCAGTCTCGAACAGTGGGACGATCTGCTCGGCAGCAATCTGAAGGCCCCCTTCTTTCTCTCCCAGGCCGCCGCCCCGCTGCTGCGCGCCCACCATGGCGCGATTATCAATCTCATCGATATCCATGCCGAGCGCCCCCTGAAGGGCTATCCCATCTACTCCGTGGCCAAGGCGGGCAACGCCATGCTGGTGAGGTCGCTGGCCCGCGAACTGGGGCCGGAGATCCGGGTCAACGGCATCGCTCCGGGAGCCATCCTGTGGCCGGAACAGGGCGTATCCGAGGATGAGCAGCGGATGATTCTCGAACGTACCGCTCTGAAGCGACCGGGAACCCCCGAGGACATTGCCCGAACGCTGCTGTTCCTGTTCAGGGACGCCCCCTACATCACCGGCCAGATCATCGCGGTCGATGGCGGTCGCACTCTGCAGCAATAGCCATGAACGAGAATCCTGAAATCCCGTCCGCAGCCGATCACGCCTCCCCCTATCCGGTCAGTCGACTGGCACCCACCTTCGGTCTGGTCGACCTGGCGCGGGAGATCGCCATGGCCGACGAGATGCTGGCCAACCGTGCGGAAGCGCAATTGAAACTGATCGCGGAACAGGTCAAGGTCCTGCAGCAACAGGCCCGAAAGATACTGCAACAGACCCAACGCGATCAGCAGCTGCATCGGGCGCGCTGCAACTTCCGCAAAAGGCCGGGCCACCTCTACCACCTCTATCTCAACAGCCTGGAGGAGCCGATCCTCTCGATGCTCTCCCCGGAGGATTGGCGGGGACGTCCTCCCTACCGCTTCATTGGCAGTTTCCGGCTCGAGCATGACCGTTCATGGACCCCGGCGGAACAGCTGACAAACCGCAGCGAAGAGAACCCTCTGCAGGCTGTTCACGACCTGCTGCAGTCGCAGTCCGACAACTGATCGAGCCGGCACCAAACAGATCGTGTTCAGCCAATGTGCCTGGGCTAGAATTGATATCAACGGTCAGCCCGCTAAGCGGCTCCGTTGCGATGTACGGCAACAACAACAAGTGAGCAATCATGGCTGAAGTCACTTCCGGTCTGACATTCCGACAAAGCGTCGACCATATGGTCGACAGGGCCCTCGCCCACATTGAACTGGATCCGGGGATCGCGAATGCGATCAAGTGTTGCACCTCCGTGCTGCAGGTCACCTTCCCGGTCGAGATTCGCGGCAAGATCGAGGTTTTCACCGGCTGGCGCGCGGTACACAGCATCCATCGTCTGCCGGCCAAGGGCGGACTACGCTATTCGGAAACGGTCGATCAACCGGAGGTCGAAGCGCTGGCGGCGCTGATGACCTACAAGTGCGCCATCGTCGACGTACCTTTCGGAGGTTCCAAGGGGGGGCTCTATATCAATCCCGGCAACTACTCACGGGACGAGTTGAAACTCATCACCCGCCGCTTCACCCGCGAGCTGGCCGCCGCCGGTTTTATCAACCCCGCCACCAATGTCCCGGCGCCGGATGTGGGCACGGGTCAACGTGAGATGGCCTGGATCGCCGACACCTACAAGCATCTCTATCCCGAGGACATCAACGCGCTGGCCTGCGTCACCGGCAAGCCGGTAGCCCACGGTGGCGTCAATGGCCGCATCGAAGCCACCGGACGCGGTGTGCAGTACGCCCTGCAGGAGTTCTTCCGTCACAAGGAGGAGGTCAACGCCACCGGTCTCGACGGCGGCCTGGAGGGCAAGCGTATCGTTATCCAGGGACTGGGCAACGTGGGTTATCACGCCGCCAAGTTCCTCTCCGAAGAGGACGGCGCAAAGATCGTCGCCATCATCGTACGCGACGGCGCCATCTACAATCCGGAGGGTATTCACGTCGAGGAGGCCTACTACTACCGCACCATGCACGGCGGCCTCAAGGGCTTCGCCGGCGGCGAGTTCATAGAAGACGGTCCATCGGCCCTCGAGCTGGAGTGCGACATCCTCATCCCCGCCGCCATCGAAGGCGTGATCACCGAGAGCAACGCGCCCAACATCCGCGCCAAGCTGATCGCCGAGGCCGCCAACGGCCCCATCACCTTCGAGGCCGACCGCATTCTGCGCAACCGGGGCATCACCATCCTGCCGGACGCCTATGTCAACGCCGGCGGCGTGGTGGTCTCCTATTTCGAATGGATCAGAAACCTCAGCCACATGCGCTTCGGGCGCATCGAGCGTCGGCTCGATGAATCGCGCGGTCGCAACGTCATCCGGGCGCTGGAGGAGACATCCGGAAGGAAAGTACCGGACTGGGTCTGTGACAGCCTCGCCCGGGGCGCCGACGAACTCGACCTGGTGCGCTCCGGCCTCGACGACAGCATGCGCCAGGCGATGCAGGAGATCATCGACGTACGCAGCCGCAAACCGGAGATCGAAGACTACCGTACCGCGGCTTATGTGATCGCCCTGCAGAAGCTGTCGCGCTCCTATCTGGATATTGGCGTGTAAGCGCTGCCCGGCCTCGCTGCCGGCTCGAAATCGATCTCGCGCAGAAGCCGACGCTCACCAAACAGAGCCTATCCCTTATTCCCGGCGGATGGGTTCGCTGGCGGCACACGGCGGCTCGACCCGTCGTCTTTTCAAGCTTGATCAACTTTTTCTATCGCTTTCACCGAATCGATACAGCCTATTTAAAGCGTTACATAACAATGCTCTATCTCATTGAATCAAAGCAAAAAAGTCTGCTCCCTCGATTGTCCTTCATGGTTCTGAGATAGGCGGATCAAAGCCTGCCGCAGGACATCACTCCACGAACCGGCCTCTTTCTACTTGATAGAGACGCCCTGTCGACTAGGGTTTGATTATCCGTTCGCGACAGTTCGCGCGTTGCCGCCGACCCCGCAACGGTTTCCGGTGCAGAACGATCACCCCGGAATTCTTTGCACCGGAGATGAGTGTGGCCCTGTCACGCCAGCCTGCTCACGGACGGGTGATCCACTCTTTTGCAATCTTGAGAGGAGGAAAAAGATGGGAATGCTAGACAAACTTTTCGGCAGGGGCGAAACCTATCCCCCGCTGCCTGCTGACAATCAGGCCATGTCCAAACTCGACGAGGTCCATACGGAACTGGAGTCGCTTACCCGCAGAGTGCGTGATCACCTGGAGATCGTGCCGGCGGAGCATGCGGCCTACGTCTTCATGGGCAAGCCGCCCAAACGTTTCGGTATCGCCTGGATACACGACGGCAGGGTCAGCAGCCTGAAAGAGCTGATCGAAGAGAATCAGCTGACACCGGTCATGGTGGAGCAGCTGATCGACGAGCTGCGAGAAGCCTACACCCATGCCAGCGACGCCCCGCGCTATACCACACACATCGGTGACAAGGATGTGGTCGTCATACCGTCCGAGGGACTGGAACACGAGGTACACGACATCCTCGAACAGACCATTCACTAGCCGCCCGTTACCGGTGTTTTCCAGCGTCCCGTGGGATCACTCCCTGATGCGGGACCACAAGAAACCGGACGAGCCTAATCGGTGGGGCCCTGCCCCACCGAAAACCGGGGAAAAGGATTCAAATCCGTCGAACCCTGTCCTGGAACCGTTCGCGGGCATCAGCCCGGCGGCCACCCCATGTCGCGGCCACCGAGCAGATGCAGATGGATATGGAACACGGACTGACCCGCCTGCGCGTTGCAATTGATCACCGTGCGATAGCCTGGTCCGTCGATCCCCTCGGCCCGCGCCACCTGTTGCGCCGCCAGAAAGAGCCTGCCGATCAGATCGGCATTCTCGGCAGAGAGGTCGTTCAGGGTCGGGATATGGCGCTTGGGCACGATCAGCACATGGGTCGGCGCCTGCGGACTGATGTCCCGGAAGGCGAGCACATGCTCGTCTTCGTAGACGGTGTCCGGCTTGATCTCGCCGCTGACGAATTTGCAGAATAGGCAGTCGCTCATGGCCCCTCCTCGGTGTGAGTGAAAGCGGGTATTCAGTTATAGCCTACTGTAGCCCGACCCATCCCAGCTGAACACAGGCCTCAACCTCAGCCTCGAAACCCTGAGGAAGCTCTGTCTCCGAACAAGGATCCCGGCACGCTCATCGCGTTCCCGGGTTTTGATTAGTTTAGGGCCTGCGAACAGGCCTCAGGGAACAGGACGCTAGATCTCGGAACGCCCCCGAAAGGCGTGTGCCAGGGTGGCCCCATCCACATACTCCAGCTCTCCGCCCATGGGCACGCCCTGGGCGATGCGGGTGGTACGGATGTTCCTGGCGCGAGCCATGTCGTGAATGTATTGCGCCGTCGCCTCCCCTTCCACAGTGGGATTGGTGGCGAGGATGATCTCCTTCACCTCGCCCTCGGCCATGCGCTGATCGAGTTGATCGAGACCGATCTCCCGCGGTCCGATGCCGTCCAGCGGCGAAAGGTGGCCGCCGAGCACGAAATAACCGCCGCTGTAATCGATGGCCTGCTCGATGATCGCCAGGTCCGCCGGGGTCTCGACCACACATAACAGCGCCGGGTCGCGATGCGTGTTGCTGCAGATGTTGCAGAGATCGTTCTCACTCAGCGTCCGACAGCGCTTGCAGTGACCGATCCCGTCCATGGCTTCGGCCAGAATCCTCGCCAGCTGGCGTCCCCCCTCGCGGTCGCGCTCCAGCAGGTGATAAGCCATGCGCTGGGCGCTCTTGGCGCCCACGCCGGGCAGACAGCGCAGGGAGGAGATCAGCTGTTGCAGCAGGGGTGGATGACTCACCGATGTCTCTCTGTCGGAAGCGATCGATGTGGCGGCAGGTCAGAACGGAAGCTTCATGCCCGGAGGCAGGCCGAGGCCGGCGGTCAGGCCCGCCATGCTCTCCTGCATCTTCTGACTCACCCGTGTGGCGGCGTCGTTGATCGCGGCCGCCACCAGATCTTCCAGCATCTCCTTGTCGTCCCCCATCAGGGAGTCGTCGATCTCGACCCGACGCGCCTCATACTTGCCGTTCATGGTCACCTTGACCAGACCGCCGCCGGACTCGCCGGTCACCTCCTCCTGGGCCAGTCTTTCCTGCGCCTGCTGCATCTCGGCCTGCATCTTCTGGGCCTGCTTCATCAGGTTGCCTAAACCACCTTTCATGCACTTATCCTCGTCAAAGCGTATTGGGTTTTGAGCCTGGCAGAAGCGCCATCCGCTCTGGATACATTATTGCCCTGTCGACGCCGGCAGGCGCCAAGGGCGCTGTCTTGCGCCATGTCAATCCAACGGTCGTACCGACTCCGACACCAGACGCGCCGAGAAGTGTTCCTCCATCTCGCGCACCAACGGGTCGTTGGCCATCTCGGCCTGCGCCTGGCGCTGACGTTCCTGCTGCTCCCGTGCCTGACGCATGGCGGGCGTCTCGCTCTCGGGCACCGCCTCGGTGATCCTCAGCTTCACCGCCCGACCCAGCAGCTGGTCGATACCCGCCTGCAGGCGCGCCTCCGCCTGGCCCACGCGCAGATGGCGATGGGCCTGGTCCAGCAGCAGGCTGAGGGTCTCACCGTCCCAGTTCTGGAAGACGCAGTGGCTGGCCAGCTGACTGGCAATGCCGCCCAGCTTCAAGCCGGCGACGAAACGGTCCCAGCGAGCGGGGTCGGCTACAGGCTCTGCGGCCGGCGCGCTCCCGGACACCTTCGCTTCGCCGACCGATTGAACGGGCCGGGACGGCGCTGCGTCACGACTGGGGGCGGCCGGCGCGGCGGCGGGTTTGCCGGCAACGGGCCGAGCCTTTGGACCACTGACAGGTGCGTTGCCGGCGCCCGCCGGCTCGTCGCCCGTGGCAGGCCGAAAGGCCAGCATACGCAGCAACAGCATCTCGAAGCCGCTGCGGGGATCGGGCGCCAGATGGAGCTCCCGCTGACCCGTGAGGCCGATCTGGTAGAAGAGCTGCACGTCCTCCGGCGCCATCTGCCCAGCGAAGCGGACCAGCCGCTCGGCATCGAAGGCCTCGTCCGGTTCGCAGCCAGGCACCAGCTGCAGCAGCGCGATCTGGTGCAGCATGGCCAGCAGTTCCTGGGTGGCGGTGGCGAAATCGGTCGCCAACTGGCTCATCTCGGCCACCCCCAGCAACAAGGCTGCGCCGTCCTGCGATACCAGGGCCTCGAGCAGCCGATAGATCTGATCGGCGCCGACGGTGCCGATCATCGACCTCACCTCGGTCCCCTTCACCTGTCCGCCGCCGAAAGCGATCGCTTGATCGAGCAGACTGAGACCATCGCGCATGCTGCCGTCAGCGCCCCGAGCCAGCAGCGAGAGGGACTCGTCGTCGAAGGGGATCTTCTCCTGCTGCAGGATGTGGCGCAGCTGCGATTCGATCTGCTCCCGCGAGAGCCGCTTCAGGTTGAACTGCAGACAGCGTGAGAGCACCGTCACCGGCACCTTCTGCGGATCGGTGGTGGCGAGAATGAACTTCACGTGGGGCGGCGGCTCCTCCAGGGTCTTCAGCAGCGCATTGAAACTGCTGGCGGAGAACATGTGCACCTCGTCGATCAGGTAGACCTTGTAGCGGCCGCGCACCGGCGCATAGGGGACGTTCTCCAGCAGCTCCCGGGTCTGGTCGACCTTGGTGCGGGAGGCGGCGTCCACCTCGAGCAGGTCGACGAAGCGCCCCTCGTCGATCTCGCGGCAGGCATCGCAAACCCCGCAGGGGGTGGCGCTGACCCCCTGTTCGCAGTTGAGGGACTTGGCGAAGATGCGCGCCAGGGTGGTCTTGCCCACACCGCGGGTGCCGGTGAAGAGATAGGCGTGGTGCAGGCGGTCGTGATCGAGCGCGTTGCTCAATGCCTTGACCACATGCTCCTGGCCCACCAGCTGGCTGAACAGCTGCGGCCGCCATTTACGGGCAAGTACCTGATAGGACATAAACCGGTTCGTCGAATCCACACTAACAGAGGGATGGCAGTTTAACGCGAAACGGGGGTGGAATCACTGCCGCCAACAGCCGTGGCCAACACACCCCGCTCCGGGGTTAAAGATTTCAGGCTCGCGGGCGATATAGCAGGATAAGGGCGAAACTGCGCCGTTCAGCGACCGGGCCACACCCCTTTCCCGATAGCCACGGCAATCCGCAGAGTCCCGCCCCTTTGCAGCCGAGGATGCCAGGAAGGACCGGGCAACTCAGAGGAAGAATTCAGGCCACAGGAACTGGCGATGACACGGAACGTTGAGCACGACTCCCATCCACTGATCGAGCCCCTGAGCACGGGTGCCGCCCCCCCTATCCCCTCAGACCTGCCGCTCGAAACCGCGTTTCTGGCTGGAGGCCAGGGTGGTCTCCATCTCGAGACGCAGGGCCGGACCAGGGCGCTGAAGACCCACTTCGCCCACGCTGTCGCCCGCACTCCGGGGGATCTGCGCCTGCACGTGCAACGCCTGCTCCTGCATGCCGACACCCGGGATCCCGCTATTCTCGGGGCCCTCTGTGATCTGTTCCGGGTGCTGAAGGACCGGGGTGCGCCGTTGCGCCGGCGCATGCTGGCCCTGGCCAGACCCCTGCTCAGTTGTATCGACCATAAGGCACTCCGGCTACGGCTTGAGAGGTGCACACGGGTTCACACCCCATCCCCGGCAAGGACTCAGGAATCCGTGCTCGATACCGGTATCACCGGCACCACCCGACTGATCGCCAGGCTGTCGCCGCAACAGACATCCGGGGAAGACCCGCTCGACAGCGCGCGACAGCAGCTCGAATCCGGCCAGACCGAACTGGCCCAGGAGACCCTGGAGTGGGCTGTGCGCACCGATCCCGCCCGCCTGGATCTGCATCTCTCACTGCTGGAGATCTACCGTCAGGTGCGCGACCGACACCATATCGAGGCGGTCTGGCAGTCGCTGCAGGGTATGGAGAACCCTGCCGTGACCGAATGGCGACGACTGCTCAGTCAACTGGAGGAAGAGGCATGAACGCCATAACCGAGCCCAACACCTCACCGGTCCGGATCGGCGCCATCGGCATGGACCAGCGGCAGCGCTATACCCTGCGCATGCTCTTCAGCAGCAAATGCAACCACCGCTACCGGCTGGTGGAAGAGTCGTCGGCGGAGATCTGTCTGCTCGATCTGGACAGCGGCGGTGGCGAACAGCTGTGGCGGGAGTTCCGCCAACGTCATCCCCAGCAGCCGCTGATCCTGGTCTCCCTGCGGGAGCAAGCGGTTGCAGATCCCCACACCCTCTTCGTGCGCAAGCCGATCCCGGTGCAGAGCCTGATCGATGCCATCGAGCGGCAGTGTCATCGGCTGACGCGGGTAGCGGAGTCCCCCCAGATGCAGTTACCCAGGCCAGAGCCCGCATCGGCCGAGGTCGGGCCGGCCCTCGCTCATCCGCCGCCATCGCGACCCATAGCCCACAGAGCGGCTTCGATCATGAGCGCGGCCACGGAGCAGGCCTTTATCGGCATGGCCCCCGATATCGATCCCCAGGACCCCAGCCAGACAGGCAAGATCTACTACAACCCCGAACACTATCTGCAGGGGCATCTGCAACAAGCCCTGAATCTGGCGGTCAGCCACAACCGCAATGTGGCCATCGAAGGGCCCTGGCCGGCGATGGAACTCCTGATAGAGCAACGCAAGGTTCGAGTCGCCGTCGAGGAGCGCCACCTGCGTCCACACTGCACGCTCCCCGACGCCACGCTAGAGGTCAGGCTGCAGCAGTTTGATGACGGCGGCCGGCTCGATGACGGCAGCCAGACCTACGCCCTGCCCGCCCTGTTCTGGAAAGTGGCTCTCTGGGCCTCTCGCGGACGCCTGCCCATGGGCACCAGCCTCAGCCAGCCGATCTATCTGCGCCGCTGGCCCAACTTCACCCGTCTGGAGGTGACGCCCTACGCCGTGGCCATCGCCGCGCTCTGGGTCGAACAACCCCGTTCGCTGATCGATACGGCGAAGCATCTGCAGATCCCGCAGCGTTACGTCTTCGCCTTCTACAGCGCCGCCAGATCGCTACAGCTGGCGGGAGAGGCCCGGCGCGCGGCGGACACCCTGATCGCCCCGGAGGCGCTCGTGGCCTCAAATCAACGGGGCCTTTTCGGCAGACTGCTGGGGCGATTCAGAGGAGGTGAAAGGGCATGAACGACTTCAAGATCATCTTCAGCGGCCCGCTGGGAGCCGGCAAGACCACCGCCATCGGTTCCATCAGCGATACCGTGCCGGTCACCAGCGACGAAGTGACGGGCGACGTGAGCCGCCCGCAACAACCGGGAACCACCGTGGCCATGGACTACGGGATGCTCAAACTGGGTGACAACGAGCACATTCATCTCTATGGAACCCCCGGCCAGCAAGCCATCAACTCCATGTGGGAGATCCTCACCCAGGGAAGCTGGGGTCTGATCCTGCTGGTGAACAACAGCCGCCCCGACCCGTTCGGCGACATGCAGTCCTTTCTCAATTCATTCAAGCCCTTCACCCATGGATGCAAACTGGTCATCGGTGTCACGCAGATGGATGTCGCCGACAAACCGACCATCGACGATTACCACCTTCAGCTGGAGAACAGTGGCGCCAAGATCCCGATCTTCGAGGTGGACGCGAGAAACAAGCGGGATGTCGCACTGCTGGTGGAAGCGCTGCTCTACTCCATCGACCCCGGGCTGGACAGCTGAGTCATGAAGACCTACCGCCTGATCGAAGACCACTATGTCCTGCCGACACCCGCCGGCGCCTACACGGCGATCGCACATCAGAGTGACGGTCCGATTCACCAGCTGCTGTGCAGCCTGTTGCGCCATGAGACCACCCCTTTGCTGACTCAGCAGGCGCTTGAACGTTGGACCGGACAACCTGAACTGGAGGCCCAGGAGAGTCTCTATCTGGCGCAAAGCCATGCCTGGATCGAAGGCTTTGCTCAACCCAAACAGTCACCAGGGGGTGCCCTCGAGACGCTGCTTCCGGATCAGCTGAGCAGCCTGGCCGACAGCGGCAAGGTGCTGCTGGCCGATGCTCGCGGCTTGTGTGTGGCATCCACGGGATTCACGCATGAGGCAAGCCTGGAGCTCTCCGCGCTCAGCACCGAGATCGCCGCCCTGGACCACCGTCACAACGCTCTGCTGCAGCAAAACCTGAGCCTCTCCAGCACAGCCTGGGCACGGGTCGACGCGGCGGGCAACAGCCAGGTCGGCTTCTGGCCGCTCTATATCGAGGCGCTGCGTTTCGTCCTCGTGCTGCAGGGGCAACCGCACTTCAACCAGCCCGCCTTTACCGAACTGGTGTGGACCCTGAGCACCCGCTGTGCAGCGGGGGAGCTGGAATAGCGCTCCCGTGCGGGTGAATCGATATCAGGGAAGAAGTATAAGCGAAGGCACACGCCAAAGCCCTCACCGACTTCACCAAGGCGATCATGTTGAAAGACGCCGTCTGAATTTCAGTCCAAATGGCCTGTTGAGCGTGTAGGCTGTGGGCTTTGATCACCCAACAGCCGGCTCCGCCAATGTCTCAAGCCACCTGGGTCGCGCGGATCGACGCCAGCAGCTCCTGAAACTCGTCGTCGTCCGGGTTCTCGCCACCTACGCACCAGGCGTGGATGACCGGATCGGGAAATTCGAGAAGCTGGTGGAAATAGCGCTGCAGTCTGGGACTGAGGCCGCGGTAGTGCTGGTCGAGAAAAGCCTCCAGCAGAACGTCGAGTTCGAGCATGCCGCGACGGCACTGCCAGCGCAGCCGGTCGATGTTCTTGAGTTCTTCATCGGAAATGATCTTCATACCTGCTCCTGATCTAAGCGCCGGATTCAAGTCCTTTGTTCAACCCTGTGCACCAATGGGCGGATATGGCTTTTCGCAACCCTTGCCCACGGCGGGCAGGGCCCCACCGGCATAAGGCAAAGCTAGTCCGCCCGAGGAGTTGAATAAAGGTAAATATGTCACACGCGCAGGGTGAATTGGCGCACAGCAATCTCCGTCGCGGGGTGCTGGCTGGCGCACCACCGGACGACGATACTTGAAATCCACGGCGCGGCAAGCCGCAGCCCACACGCTCAACAGGCATTTCGGGTAGAAATCAAATGGCATCCTTCAACATGATCGCCTTGATATGGCCGATCGCCTTGGTCGGGTTGAGTCCTTTGGGACAGGCCTCCACGCAGTTCATGATGGTGTGGCAACGGAACAGCTTGTAGGGACCCTCCAGATTGTTCAGACGCTCCTCCTTGGCCTGGTCGCGGCTGTCGGCCAGGAAGCGGCAGGCGCTGAGCAGGGCCTGGGGACCGAGAAACTTTTCCGGATTCCACCAGAAGGAGGGGCAGGAGGTGGAGCAGCAGCCGCACATGATGCATTCGTAGAGGCCGTCGAGTTCATCGCGCTCTTCGGGTGACTGCAGAAGCTCGGTCTCCGGCAACGGCTCCTTGCGGATCAGCCAGGGATCGACCTGTTTGTACTGGGCGTAGAACTGACTCATGTCGACCACCAGGTCGCGGATCACCGGACGTCCCGGGAAAGGGCGCACCACCACCGGCTCCTTCAGTTCGGTGAGCGGAGTGATACAGGCCAACTTGTTGCTGCCGTTGACGTTGACCCCGTCGGAACCGCAAACGCCCTCACCGCAGGAGTGGCGGAAGGTGAAGGACTCGTCCTGGGCCTGGATCGCCAGCAGGGCGTCGCGCAGCATCATGCCCTGGCGCGTCGTGACCTCGAACTCCTGCATGTAGGGTTCGCTGTCGGTCTCGGGGTTGTAGCGGTAGACGCTGAATTTCATTTAACAACCTCTCTGGTTCCTGTTCTCTGTTACGACGCTCTAGGTCAGCACACCAAGTCGCCATTTACTGGTGCGGCAAGCCGCACCCTACAGTCTGATCGGGGCGTAGGGTGCGGCTTGCCGCACCGAATAACCAAGGCCTGTCAACACAGCTTCGATAGGCCTAATACACCCGCTCCTTGGGTGGGAAGCTCTCCACCGTCAGCGGCTGCGTGCGCACGCCCTTGTAGTCGAGGCGGTCGCCTTCGCGCCAGTAGAGGGTGTGCTTCATCCAGTTGGCGTCGTCGCGCTTCGGGTAGTCGGGGCGCGAATGGGCGCCACGGCTCTCCTTGCGGTGCAGGGCGGAGACCGCGATGGAGAGCCCCACGTCGATCATGTTCTCCAGCTCCAGCGCCTCGGTGCGGTTGGTGTTGAAGGTGCTGGTATGGTCGGTCAGGCGCACGTCGGCCAGCTTCTCGCGGATCTGCAGCGCCCTCTCCACGCCCTCCTGCATCATCTCCTCGACGCGGAACACGCCGGCGTGGTCCTCCATGGCCTTGCGGAACTCCTTGCGCAGCTCGCTGACGGTGATGCCGTCGCCCTTGGCGTCCCACTTCTGCAGCCGCGCCATCGCCGACTCCACGCTCGCTTCGTCCAGCGGGCGGTGGTTGGGGTTGTCGCGCACGAAGTCGATGATGTTCTTGCCGGCCAGGCGGCCGAACACCAGGATGTCGAGCAGCGAGTTGCCGCCCAGACGATTGGCGCCGTGCACCGAGGCACAGGCGCACTCGCCGGCGGCATAGAGGCCCGGCAGCGGATCGCCGTTGTCGTCGGCGCTCGGCATCACGCGGCCGAAGCGATCGGTGGGGATGCCGCCCATGAGGTAGTGGGCGGTGGGAAAGACGGGGATCGGATCCTTCACCGGATCGACCCCGGCGAAGATCTTCGAGCTCTCGCGGATACCGGGCAGGCGCTTGGCGATCACCGCTTCGTCGAGATGATTGACCTTGAGCATGACGTGGTCGGCCTCGGGACCGCAGCCCCGGCCCTCGCGCACCTCGGTGATGATGGAGCGGGCCACCACGTCGCGGCTGGCCAGGTCCTTGGCGTTGGGGGCGTACTTCTCCATGAAGCGCTCGCCGTCCTTGTTGATCAGG
>JBNLGI010000226.1:0-31515 GCA_050305975.1 Sedimenticolaceae bacterium
GGCCCAGCTTGGCGGCGATGGCGTCCATCAGCTCGCCGGCGATGTCGAGGCCGAACTGGGCATCGAGTTCGCGGATGCAGGTCGGGCTGGTGACATTGACCTCGGTGAGATAGTCCCCGATGACGTCGAGGCCGGCGAACAAAATGCCCCGTTGACGCAGCTCTGGCCCCACCTGGTCGGCGATCCAGCGGTCGCGATCGCTGAGCGGAATCCCCTCGCCACGACCGCCGGCCGCCAGATTGCCGCGGGTCTCGCCCTGTGCCGGGATCCGTGCCAGGGCATAGGGCACCGGCCTGCCGTCGATCATCAGGATGCGCTTGTCGCCATGGCTGATCTCGGGGATGAAGCGCTGCGCCATGGTATAGACGCTGGCGTGCTGGGTCAGGATCTCGAGGATGACGCCCAGGTTGGGGTCGTCGGCTTTGACTCTGAATACGGAAGCCCCGCCCATACCGCCCAGCGGTTTGAGGATGATATCGCCGTGCTCCCGGTGGAAGGCGCGCAGCTCCTCCTCACGGCGGGTCACCAGGGTCGGCGGCGTGCACTGCGGGAAGTGGCTGGTGAAGAGCTTTTCGTTGGCGTCGCGCAGGCTCTGAGGCCGATTGACCACCAGGCAGCCCCTCTCCTCGGCGCTCTCCAGCAGGTAGGTGGTGTAGATGTACTCCATATCGAAGGGCGGATCCTTGCGCATCAGTACCACATCCAGCTCGTGCAGCGGGATTTCCCGCTCCTCCCCGAGCCGGTACCAGCCTGTCGCATCGTCATCCACCTGGAGCTCCCGGATTCGCGCATGGCAGACTCCGTCCCGCAGGCTGAGGTCGTTCTGCTCCATATAGAGGAGTTGCCAACCCCTGGCCTGAGCCGCCAGCAGCATGGCGAAGGTGCTGTCCTTGTGGATTTTGATGGAGCCGATGGGGTCCATCAACACGCCGAGCCGGATACTGTGGTTCATCGGCTTTCCAGAGCGCACAGAGCGGCGTCGCAAAGGTGTGGACGGGTATCCGCGGGGGGCGCGGAGATGAGGTCGTGTATGTTCATGCGCGCATCTTACTTGGGTTGAAAAACAGAGTTAAGTTTTTCCCTTCAGTGCCGCTAAAAGGGCGTACATGAGGTGACATTTATCTTTGGCTGCCAATAAGTAATGAATAAAATGGGAAGTGTATTCTTGAAGCGGGCAGGCTCTCTTGCTATTTTGGCAGAGTTTTTTGTGGTTATTGGTTCAGAACCGCAGGAGTGCGACTCAGCGACTGTCTCGACCACAGGGATGAAGTGGGTGGGATCGTCCTCAAAATGCAAGGGTGCGGTCTGATGTCCATTCGCGCAGCACATGATAATGTGTTGATTTATAGGATATTTTTTACTGTCATGTCATCAGTGGCCCTGTTCTCGTCAAGTGCGTTCTACACCCATGCCGAAGAGGACCCCTACCTCTCCGCCATCTCCCGGGAAGCGAAAAAGGTGGAGACTCCTACCCAGCCGGCCGTGACCGAAACGAGCGAGCCGGTGCCTCAGGAGAGTGGTGGACTGGATTTGCAGGCGTTTGAAGAGGATCTCAAGGCACGGTACAAGGGCAGCTACACCTTCTACCAGAAACTGCCCAGAAGAAGCCGGGAAGAGGTCTTTCTCGAGTATCGCAATGGGGCGTCCATCGATGAGATTCGCAAAAAGATCATGGACCGCTTTCTCAATCAGTAGGACAGGATGGACATCTGCCTTGAATAGGAACATCCGCATATGATTGCAACAAGAGGACATCGATGAAGTTGCCAATCCCCCATATAGTACTGTTCAGTACATTGCTTTTGGCACTGACGGCCACTGCCGAAGAGGTGGTTGTCGGCGAAAAGGATATGATCGGGCTGACTGCGGATAAGCCCTTTCTGTATGTCATCCATGAGGGCCGCTCGGTCAAGGTGCAACGCGTTCAGGATCCCGATTACGAACTCAAGGGCTACTTCGCCAGGACGGCGCGCAAGTGCCCTCCTTTCTGCATTCAGCCTGAGCAGGTCGATCCTCGCATCGCCACCGTAGGTGAGCTGGAGGTGTTCGATTTCATGGAGAAAGAGTTGCGTGACAACAAGGGTCTGCTCATCGATGCGCGCACCCCAGAATGGTATCAACGCGGCACCATTCCGGGTTCAGTCAACATCCCGTTCACCACTTTCAACGATCCCAATTCCACCGAGCTCGGGCAGATGCTGGAGTTGTGCGGCGCGCTGCGCCGCGTCGACGTGGGCACCTTGACCCGCAAGCTGGAAGAGATGGGGATCATGGACGGTGAGCAGAAGACGCAGCAGTGGGACTTTTCGAATGCCAGGAAGCTGGTGCTTTGGTGCAACGGCCCGGCTTGCGGACAGTCCCCCCGGGCGATCAAGGGTCTGCTCAAGGTCGGCTATCCACCCGAGAAGATCTTCTACTATCGGGGCGGCATGCAGATGTGGCAGTTGTGGGGATTGACTACAGTGATTCCGGGAGAGTGAGCGTGTCGGTTATTTGGAATATCAGTCACATGAGGGTTTCAACGTGAGTGCTGATGAGACTGAGATGGACATCTCCGGCGTCAAAGTCATGGTGATCGACGACAGTAAGACGATCCGACGCACGGCCGAGAGTCTGTTGAAGAAAGCGGGTTGTGAGGTGACCACGGCGACGGATGGTTTTGAGGCGCTGGCAATGATTGCCGACCACCATCCGGATGTCATTTTCGTGGACATCATGATGCCCAGGCTGGATGGTTATCAGACCTGCGCATTGATCAAACACAACGACGTTTTCAAGAACATTCCCGTCATCATGTTATCGAGCAAGGATGGTTTGTTCGATCGCGCAAGAGGACGGATCGTGGGTTCGGAGCAGTATCTGACCAAGCCGTTCACCAAAGACGAACTGCTTGGTGCGATCAGACGTTATGTGAAGAGGGCGGCATGATCACACAGCCTGTTGGGCTGGCCGGTTTGACAGTGAAACATCGGGTGGAATTGTACGATGATTAAGAACTTATTTCGCAAGGGCGAGAGCGGCAAGGAAGAGGTGACGACGACTGAAGAGGGTGGGCAGAAAGGCACCATCCTGGTGGTCGATGACTCCCCTACCGAGATTCATATCTTCAAAAAGATACTCGAGCGGCAGGGCTATGACATGATCGTCGCGAAAGACGGCCAGGAAGGCATCGAAATGGCGCTTCAGGCCCATCCCGATCTGATCATCATGGATGTCGTGATGCCGGTGTTGAACGGCTTTCAGGCCACCCGTCAACTCAAGAGCAACGACAAGACGGCGGACATCCCCGTCATTATGGTGACCACCAAGGACCAACAGACGGACATCAACTGGGGCATGCGTCAGGGTGCCAACGAGTACCTGGTCAAACCCGTGGCCCCGGCAGAGTTGTTGAGCAAGATCAGGGCCCTTCTGAATGAGTGAACAGCACCAGAATATGGAAATGCTGGATACGCCGCAGGCGATTGTCGACCTGCTGGGCGACCTTGAACGACGAAGCAGGGAGCGCGCCAAAGGCCTGCCGCAACAGGAACTGATCCAGAGCTTCTGGGAAGGTGTCATGTTCTACATCGGCGACAATCGTTTTGTCGCCCCACTCAGCGCGGTGAAGGAGATTCTCAATTTCCCGTCGACGCTGACTCAGGTACCCGGAACCAGACCCTGGATGCTGGGTGTGGCGAATGTCCGCGGTACCTTGATCCCTGTCATCGATCTGCAGCTGTTCCTGATCGGTAGAAAGACCCGTCGTGGACGCCGCAGTCGGGTGCTGGTGTTCGAGATGGGTGAAAGTTACACCAGCGTGCTGGTGGGCGAGATGGTCGGTATGCGTCATTTCGCCAAGGAGACCGCAAGGGAGATGAAGACCGCGAACAACAGATTCGAAAAGTACGTAAGACTCGAATTTGACCAGGACGGTATGACTTGGCCGGTGTTCAGTCTCTCCGCCTTGGCGGAAGACCCGGGTTTTCAGATTGCCGCGCTTTGACAGGGCGACGAACTAGGAATTGAGCTTAAGCTTTCGGGAGAGAGTAGAATGAAAGGTAAAGGCGTGGGTGGTACACTGCCCTCTAACAAGGTCATCTCAGCAATGGCGGTGCTGGTGTTGGTGAGTCTGATCTTGGCATTGGCTTCGTTTTTGTTCTCGGCAAAACGAGACACCTACGACGAACAGTATCTGATCCGTATCGCCGAGCAGCAGGTGTTGGCTCAGCGAATCGCCAAATACGCGCTCTCTTCCGCACGCGGCGAGCTGGAATCCTTCAGTACCCTGCAGAAAACCCGGGATCGTTTCGAGACCATCATGTGGGAGTTGAAGAACGGTTCCAAGTCGGTCGATCTGCCGGCTGCTCCGGGCGAAATCATGCCCAAGGTTCGCGAGTTGGAAAACCAGTGGCTCGCCCTGCGACAGAACATCGATGAGATCCTCAAGGCGGAGGAGAACATCCTGGCCATCGGCGAGTTCTCCGCTGTGATTTCCGAGTTCGTGCCGCAGATGCAGGAACTCCTCACCGAGCTTTCGGAGGTCCTGATCAACAGCCAGGCACCCAGCCGTCAGCTCTCCAATGTGGCCAGTCAGTCGATGTTGATCCAACGTATCAACTCAAACGTCAACCAGGTATTGGAGGGTGGTCAGAAGACCGCTGCCGCGATCGATCAGTTCAGTCGTGACGCCGATCTCTTCGGCCGGGTACTGGAAGGTCTCAAGAACGGCGATCGCGATCTCGGTATCGACAAGCTGACCGACAAGGTCGCCCGTCAACGACTGGAAGACGTGACCACCCTGTTCAGCACCATCCAGGACAATGCGGCTGAGATCATCCAGAACATTCCGGACGCGTTGCCGGCCCTGGAAGCCGCTTCTGAGGTCAACGCCTCCTCGGATAGGACCAGTGACGCCGCCGCGGGCCTGATTGCCGCGTTTGGCGACTCTCCGGGTCGTAGCGTCCTCGGCGTTCCGGTGGGGCCGATCATGATCGCGTTCTTCGGTGCCGCCGCCGCCATCTTCCTGGTGCTGCTCGGTATCCAGCTGGTTCTCGATGCCCGGCGCCGCGAGCTGGTCAGCAAGCGTCAGAACGAGAACAACCAGAAGGCGATCCTGCAGCTGCTCGACGAGATGGGCGACCTGGCTGACGGTGACCTCACGGTGACCGCCAGCGTGACCGAGGACATCACCGGCGCCATCGCCGACTCCATCAACTACGCCATCGAGGCGCTGCGCGAACTGGTCACCACTATCAACCAGACCTCGGAACAGGTCTCCGGCGCGACCCAGGAGTCCCGCGCCACCGCCATGCATCTGGCCGAAGCCAGTGAGCACCAGGCGGAGCAGATCACCCAGGCGAACGACTCGATCAAGGAGATGACCTCCGCCATCGACCAGATGTCGAACGACGCTACCGAATCGGCCGAGGTTGCCCGCCGCGCGGTGGAGATCGCCGGTACCGGCGCCGAGACCGTGCGCAACACCATCGCCGGTATGGATGACATCCGCGAGCAGATCCAGGAGACCTCCAAGCGTATCAAGCGTCTCGGTGAATCCTCCCAGGAGATCGGCGACATCGTGGAGCTGATCGACGACATCGCCGACCAGACCAACATCCTGGCGCTGAACGCGGCCATGCAGGCCGCCATGGCCGGCGAGGCGGGCCGCGGCTTCGCGGTGGTTGCCGACGAGGTGCAGCGACTCGCTGAGCGCTCCATCAACGCCACCAAGCAGATCGAGGCCCTGGTTAAGACCATCCAGGCCGACACCAACGAAGCGGTGACCTCCATGGAGGCGAGCACCTCCGGCGTGGTCAAGGGCGCGCAGCTGGCGGAGGACGCCGGCGAGGCCCTGAAGGAGATCGAGAGCGTGTCCGAGTACATCGCCGACCTCACCGGCAAGATCGCCGCTTCCGCCCAGAAGCAGTCTGAAGAGGCGGCCAACATCAAAGACACCATGAGCGTCATCCAAGAGATCACCAACCAGACCTCCGAGGGCACACACCAGACGGCCAACTCCATCGGCCAGTTGGCGGATCTTTCCGACCAGCTGCAGAAGTCGGTTGCCGGTTTCCGTCTGCCGTCCTGACGTCAGACACGAGGCTTATGATCAGAGAGTCTAACCACATGGACCACCACCAGCCCAGGTTGGCTTGGGGAGCACCGTTATGACGAACACCCAAGATTTCGGCGCGCTGAATTGGGTCAAGGACGAACTCGATGTCTCCATCCGACAGGCCCGTCAGGCTCTGGAGAGTCATGTCGAGTCACCCGGCGACGGCAGCGACCTGCAGAGTTGCGGTGATCATCTGCACCAGATCGCCCGTGTCCTGCAGATGGTTCAGGTCTATGGCCCCAGCATGCTGGCGGAAGAGATGGAACTGGTGGTGCGGGCCATGGCCGACGGCAGTGTGCGCCAGCAGGAGGATGCCGCCGAGGCGCTGATGCTGGCCCTCATCCAGTTGCCCGACTACCTGGAGAAGCTGCAGGGCGGTGATGCGGATATACCGCTGATCATTCTGCCTTTGCTCAACGACCTGCGCGCGGTGCGGGATGCCCCGCTGCTCTCCGAGGCGGCCCTGTTCAAACCCGAGATCGAAGGTGCGCGTGTTTCAGACCGCATCACCGGCGCCCCCAATGAGGAGTTGCCGCTGCTGGTCAGAAAGGTGCGTCAAAAATTCCATATCGGATTGCTCAGCTGGTACCGCGAGCGTGATACCCGTAAGGGGTGGCCGCTGCTCACTGAGGTGTTTAAAACCGTTCAGCAGCACGCGGGCACGGAACAGGTGCACCACCTGTTCTGGGTTGCCGAAGCCCTGATGCACGGCTTGATGGATGGCAGCATCGCCCCCGGAATCGCGGTGAAACAGCTGTTCAGCCGTATCGACCGGAAACTGAAGATGATCATCGACAGTGGCGAACAGGCGGTGATGGAAGACCGCAGTTCGGCGCTGATGAAGAATCTGCTCTATTACATCGCTCGCGCCAAGAGCGAGGACGATTTGGTACGCCAGGTCAAGGACGCCTACAACCTGGACGAGGTGATGCCTTCCGAGGATCAGCTGGCTCAGGGGCGGCAGGGGCTGTCGGGCTCCAATGCGGAACTGGCCGAGTCGATCCGAGACGCGGTCAGCATCGAGCTGACCCGTATCAAGGATATTCTCGATCTCTTCATGCGCGACGAAAAAGCGGACATGGAGATGCTGGCGCATCTGGAAGCCCCCATGCGCAAACTGGCCGACACCCTCGGCATGATCGGGCAGGGCGCTCTGCGCTCCCGTCTCAACCGGCAAGCCGATAACGTCAAGTCGTTGGTCCAGAAGGGCAGCATGCCGGAAGAGTTCGAACTGATGGAGATGGCGGGCGACATCCTCTACGTCGAATCCTCCCTCAGCACCCTGCATACCGCCCATCCCAGCGAGGAGAGCGCTACGGAAGAGGGAGGCTGGGGTCTCAACCTGCCGGAAGGCGAGTACCAGAACCTGATCAAGCAGACGGTGCGTGAGGCCAAGGTCGATATCGCCAAGGCCAAGGAGATCATCATCGGTTATACCGAGGTCTCTGACGATACTTCGGTGCTGGAGAGCGTTAAGGAGGGCTTCAAACGCGTCGAGGGAGCTCTGCGTATCCTCAATCTCAACGAGGCGGCCGAGATCATGGCCAAGACCGGCGGCTTTGTCCGCAGCAACATGATCGGCAGCAGCGCGCCCCCGCAGCGACACCAGCTCAACTATCTGGCTGATGTCATCAGCGCCATCGAATACTACCTGGAGACCCTGGTGGACGGCGCCGGCGACCGTCGGGAAATCCTCTCTATCGCCACCGCCTCACTCGGTGGACTGCTCAACGAAGGCAGAGAGATAACCGAGTATACGGAACCTGCCGAAGTGATCGACATGGCAGGGTCAGCCGATCAGACGGAAGGCTATGATCTCAAGGAGGAGGAGGTCTCCGACCTGGAATTGGGAGAGAGCAGCCTGCAGCTGGAAGAGCCTGCGCTGCCCGAGATCGAGGAACAGGCGGTCGAGGCGGAAGCCGTATCCCCGACCGAGATCGCGCCCGTCGTCCCGGTCACGGCAACGGTTGTCGGGATCAGGCCTGAGGAGGAAGAATCGGCGGCGTCGATCGACAAGCCGGCGCTGGAAGAGATCGATCCGGAGATTCTCGAGATTTTCCTGGAAGAGGCGCGCGAGGAGCTCGCCAGCATACAGATCAGCTTCCCGGCCTGGCGCCAGAATCAGGCCGACGAGGAGTCGCTGGCCACCTTCCGTCGCTCCTTCCATACCCTGAAGGGCAGTGGCCGCCTGGTCGGCGCCAAGACCATCGGCGAGCTGGCTTGGTCGGTGGAGAACATGCTCAACCGCCTGATCGAAGAGACGATCAAGGTCAGTCCCGAGATGCTGGGTCTGCTCGACCGGGTGATCGAGGCGCTGCCGCACCTGATCGACTGTCAGGAGAGCGGGGAGGTGCCGCAGGTCGACGTGGGGCGTCTCGAGCAGGAGGCCTTCGCCCTAGCCGAGGGCAAGCCGCTGCCGGCGGCGGAACCGGCCGCGATGATCACCTCTGAGGAGACGCTGCAGCCCGCAAGCGAAGCACCGAGCGCCGAGCTCGAAGCGCCCGAGCTGCCAGGTCCGGAGGAAGCGGAACTGCAAGCGCCGGCGGAAAATCTGGAACCGGTCGAGGCGTTCCAACTGGAGCTCCCCGAGGAGGAACATCTCGAGCTGGAGGGTGGTTTCGAGACGCTCCAGGCCGAAGAAGTCGAACCACAGGGCGAGCATCGGGACGAGTCAGAATCGCTCATCGAAATGGAATTGCCCGAGGCGTCTGAAGCCGAACCGCTGCCTCACGAGCTCGAGAGCGAAGAGGAGCCCTCGCTGGAGCTGGAGTCGATCGATCTGACCTCCAGCATCTCCGAGTTCGATCTCTCTTCCGAGGCGCTGTCGGAGACCGAAGAGGAACCCGAGGTCGAAGCCACGGCGGCGGAGTCGGAGAGCCTGTTCGAGGATTTCACCGATTCCGATCTGGAGATCGAGGTCGATACCGAACTGCTTGCGATTTTTGCCGAGGAGTCGGAGACGCATCTGCAGGAGATCGAGACCTTCCTCGCCATGGCCACCGGCAGCGAACTGCCGATGCGGCTGCCCGAGGAGGTGGTGCGCGCCTGTCATACGCTGCGCGGCAGCGCCAACATGGCGGGCATCATCCCGATCGCCAAGCTGGCCGAGTCGATGGAGGACTATGCCCGGGCCCTGCATGTCAAGGAGCGTCTGGCCGATGCAGAGGTCACCGATCTGCTCAACGGCTGTGTGAGCTGTTTCCGCGAGCTCCTCGAATGGTTACCGGAGGAGTTCCTGCCGGAACCTCCTTTCGAAACCTATCTGGCTCGTCTGCAGACCGCATTGCGGGACCTTGGCGTCGAAGCGCAGGTCTCCGCCTTCGCCGGGATTCCCGGGCAGGCACCTGAACCGCAGTCCGAGCCCGCATCCGAGCTGGAGTTTCCGCCGGAGCAGGAGATCATCCTGGAAGCGCCCAGCGAAACCGTGGATCGCTGGGATCTGGAGGATGTCTCCGAAATCATCGAGCCGATCGAGCCGCCGCTGGCCGAGAGCGTGAGCGAGTTGCCGCTGCCAGAGGTCGACCTGCAAGAAGAGGCCCCCTTCGACTTGGGCGAAGATGAGGAGCTGATCGAGATCTTCGTCGAAGAGGCCCGGGAGCTGCTCGACACCCTGGAGCAGGACTACGCCAAATGGGCCGCCGCTCCTGGCGATGTTGCGGTGAACGACGATATCAAACGCGCGCTGCACACCCTCAAAGGCAGTTCGCGACTGGCCGGCATTACCCCGGTGGGCGATCTCAGTCATGCCCTGGAAAGCCTCTACAATCGACTGGGTCGCAACGAGCTGCAGGCCGGCGACGAGGTAAAACAACTGGTGCGCCAGGTGCTGGACCACCTCATGAGCCAGACGGAAGCTGCCGCGGCCGGTGGCCAGATCGCCTCCTCGGCACACTGGGTCGAGGCCCTGGACAGTGTCAGCGCGGCGCCACAAGCCGAAGCAGCGGCGGAAGAGACGATCGATCCTCTGCTGCAGCAGGAGCTGGAGCAGGCCGAAGCGAGCATGCTTCAGGAGATGGGCGAGGCTGAGGCGGAGACGTCCGGGTTCTACGAAGAGCCGCTCAGCTTCCTGCACGAGGGCGAGCTGTTCCAGGTCGAAGGCGATCCGGAGCTGACCGAGATCTTCGTCGAGGAGTCGCGCGAACTCCAGTCCGCACTGGAGGAGAGCTACGGTCGCTGGGCCGCGGCGCCGACCGAACATGCGCCGCTGGACGAGATGCAGCGGGCACTGCATACCCTGAAGGGGAGTTCGCGACTGGCCGGTATCGAACCGGTGGGCGATCTCAGTCATGCCCTCGAATCGTTGTTGGTCGCAGTCGCCAGTGGAAAACTGGAGCCCAATGAAGCGGTCCTGAGCGCCACCCGGGAGGTGCTCGATCTGCTGGCGACACAGACCGAGGCTGCCGAAGCCGGTGGCGGCATACCACAATCCAGCCGACTGCTCGAACACCTGCAGTCGCTGCTCGAATCGCCCGGCGCGCTGCCAGCCGGAGAATCGGTCGACCCGAATATCCGCGAAGCCCTGGAGAACGAGGCTGCGCAGCAACCGTATGTGATCGAAAGCGCCGCTGAACAAGAAGTCGCGGAACTCCCGTCTGAAGAGGAACAGGCGGCGGTTGAACTGGGTGAAAGCCTGTTCGAACTCGACGCAAGCGAAGCGGAGAGCGCGGACGAAGCCGACGAATCCTTCATCGTGATGGAGGAGGATCTACTGCTCGACGTGGGCGAAGACGAAGAACTGGTGCAGATCTTTGTCGAAGAGGCGAAGGAGTTCATCGAAAAGATCGAGGGCCACTTTCAGAACTGGCTGGATCAGACGGATGATCTGTCGCTGATCGACGGCATACAGCGCAATCTGCACACCCTGAAGGGCAGTGCCCGACTGGCCGGTATCATGCCGGTGGGTGACCTCAGTCATGCGGTCGAGTCGCTGATGACCGCCCTGGCCGAACGCGAGATCGATCCCATTCCGGTGGTGACCGACGCGGCACGCCAGGCCATCGATTATCTGGCCCATCAGGTGGAAATCATCAGCTCCACCGGCAAGGTGCCTGCCTCCGACGAATTGGTCGAGGGTCTGCATGCACTGCTCGGTGGAGAGCTGGAGACCACCATGAAGGGGTTGGTGGAGCCCATTCAGACGAAGCCGGAGAGCGAACCCGAGTCCACCATCCCGGGTGCATCCGAGGCGCCGTCCGCGGGTGCCGCGGAGATGCCGCAAACGCATACGGCCGACGTCATTCCCATCGATCGCGGGCTGGACGAGCTGCTCACCGGCAAAAAGCCCGAGGACGCGGAGGCGGCCAAACGCGCCAAGGAACAGGTCAGGGTCAGAAGCGACCTCATGGACCGGCTGGTCAATCACGCCGGCGAGGTGAGTATCTACCGTGCCCGCCTGGAGCAGCAGAACAGTGTGCTGGGCTTCAACCTGTCCGAGCTGGAGGAGACCGTTTCGCGTCTCTATATCCAGCTGCGCAACCTCGAAATCGAGACCGAGGCGCAGATTCTCTACCGTTGGGACAGGGACCACGAAGACGATCGGGAGAAGGCCGAGTTCGACCCCCTGGAGATGGACCGCTTTTCCACCATCCAGCAGCTTTCGCGAGCGCTGGCCGAGACGGTCAACGACCTGGGCAACATCAACGAATCGCTGGCCGACCTGCAGCGCGAGACCGACACTCTGCTGTTGCAACAGTCACGCATCTCGACCGATCTTCAGGACGGTTTGTTGCGTACCCGCATGGTGCCCTTCGCCCAGCTGGTGCCGCGTCTGCAGCGGCTGGTGCGCCAGACCGCCGGGCAGCTCGACAAGAAGGCCAATCTGGAGTGCTTCGGCATCGAGGGCGAGCTCGACCGCGGTATCCTCAATCGCATGATCCCCGTGCTGGAGCATCTGCTGCGCAACTCGGTCTCCCACGGCATCGAGCCGCCGTCGCTGCGCGAGCAGGTCGGCAAGCAGCCAGTGGGTCGCATCTCACTCTACCTCGATCGCGAGGCGAACGACGTCCTGATCACCCTCTCGGACGACGGTAAGGGACTCGACATCGCCGCCATTCGCCAGCGTGCGATCGAACAGGGCATGATCGATCCCAACGCCGATGTCAGCGACGATGACCTGATCCAGTGTGTGTTGTTGCCCGGCTTCAGTACCGCCAAGGAGGTCACGCAGATCTCCGGACGCGGCGTCGGTCTCGACGTGGTCACCAGCGAGGTCAAGCAGCTGGGTGGTTCGCTGGAGATCGATTCCCAGCCGGGACGCGGTACCAGTTTCATCATCCGTCTGCCGCTGACCCTGGCTATCACCGACGCCCTGTTGCTGCGCATCGGCGAAGAGATCTTCGCCATCCCCCACGGCAGTGTGGAGGGTGTGGTGCGTATCCGTCGCAAGGATCTGCTGGCCTGTTATGCCGGTGAGCAGAGCGGCTACAACTATGCCGGAAAGACCTACACCGTCTCCTACCTGGGACGCATGATGGGTATGGGCCAGCACGAAGTGCCCGATACCGCGCGCTGGCTGCCGTTGCTGTTGTTGCACACCGGTGAGCATCAGGTGGCGCTGCAGATCGATGAGCTGCTGGGTACCCGCCAAGTGGTGGTGAAATCCCTCGGCAAACAGGTCGGCAGTGTGCGCTGGATCACCGGCGGCACCATCCTTGCCGATGGTCGTGTGGCGTTGATTCTCGACCTGGCCGCGCTGGTGCGTATGGATGCAACCCATGTCACCGGCGCCGAAGAGGTGCGCGCCGCCGAGCGCAAGCGTGCCGAGGACCGGCTGCGGGTCATGGTGGTGGACGACTCCATCACCGTGCGCAAGGTCACCAGTCGTCTGCTGGAACGCAACGATATGGAGGTGGTGACGGCGAAGGACGGTGTCGAGGCGGTGGCGCTGCTGCAGGAACAGGTGCCCGATATCATGCTGCTGGATATCGAGATGCCGCGCATGGACGGCTTCGAACTGGCGCGTCATATCAACAACTCGGTCGACTACTACGGCCTGCCGATCATCATGATCTCCTCCCGCGTGGGCGACAAGCATCGCCAGCGGGCGATGGATCTCGGCGTCAAGAAGTGTCTCGGCAAGCCCTACCAGGAGACGGAGTTGCTCGACAGTATCAATGAAGTCCTGGCGGAGAGCAGACGATGAGAAACGCGGTGGTCAAAGAGGTGCGCAGCGTTCTGATTCCGCTGGGCAACCGCCAGCTGCTTCTGCCCAACGCCGTGGTCGCCGAAGTGATGGGTTACCAGACCCCCGATCCGGTGGCGGATGCGCCGGACTGGTTTCTCGGCAACATCGCCTGGCGCGGCATCATGGTTCCCGTCATCTCCTTCGAGGCCATGCAGGGTGGCGATGTGATCACGCCGGGACATCGCGGTCGTATCGCCATCATGAACACCCTCAGCAGCCATGCCCATTTCTCCCATTTCGGGCTGGTGGTGCAGGCGATTCCCAGCCTGGTGAGAGTGAGCGCCGACAATGTGCTGCCCGTGATGCCGGGCGATGAGGGCGGCGATCCGCTGATCCGGCAGGCGGTGGAACTCGACATGAGCCCCGCCTTCGTTCCCGATCTGGATGAGATCGAGCAGCGTCTCCATTCGGTACTCGAGCAGGTTTGATCGTCAGCCGGCATTCGCGCCGGTACTCCTTGCTTTTCCATCGCCTTGCCTGGATGCTCATCCGGTCGCACGCCGCGAATTGCATGGCAGGCATGACGGCAAAATGTTGCTAACCTATGCAGATCCAACAGGATGCATGAACCAGAATCGGGAGAAGCGGCATGGCATATGGGATTGAGTATTGGCACTGGATCGTATTCGGCGTGCTGCTGGTGCTGAGCGAGATCGCGCTGACCACTTTTTTCGTGCTCTGGTTCGGTGTCGCCGCCGTCGTCGTCGGCATCATTCTGTTTTTCGCCCCCGGGCTCGCGCTCAGCTGGCAGATCTTCATCTGGACCCTGCTCTCCTCGCTGCTGGCTGTTGCCTGGTTCAGATATCTCAAGCCGCTCTCCATCGATCGTACCAAGGCGGGGCTTTCGCGCGAGGCGATCGTGGGCGAGGTCGGTCAGGTTATCAGCGTGCCGGGCGAGGAGCGGCGCGGTCGCATGCGCTTCCCCGCCCCCATCCTCGGCGCCGACGAGTGGCTGATCATCTCGTCGGACAGCCTGGCCATCGGTGATCGGGTGCGGGTCAAGGATGTGTCGGGGAATTCACTGTTGGTGGAAAAGGTCTAGCGCAGGAGTAAATCGAAGGAGATGGAGATGAACGCAGGTTTGTACGTGGTCGTTGCCCTGTTCGTGCTGGTGCTGGTGACGCTGGCGAAAGGGGTGCGGCTGGTGCCGCAAGGCTATAAATGGGTGGTGCAGCGATTGGGTAAATATCACACCACTTTGGGGCCGGGACTGAACATCATCATTCCCTATGTCGATTCGGTGGCCTATAAGGTGACCACCAAGGATATCGTGCTCGATATCCCCTCCCAGGAGGTCATCACCAGGGACAACGCGGTGATCATCGCCAACGCGGTGGCCTACATCAACATCATTTCCCCCGAGAAGGCGGTCTACGGCGTGGAGGACTACGAGATCGCCATCCAGACCCTGGTGCAGACCACCCTGCGTTCGATCATCGGCGAGATGGACCTGGACGACGCCCTCTCGTCGCGCGACATGATCAAGGCCCATCTGAAGACCTCCATCTCCGACGATATCGCCGACTGGGGCATCACCCTGAAGACAGTGGAGATCCAGGATATCAATCCCTCCGGCACCATGCAGAAGGCGATGGAGGAGCAGGCGGCCGCCGAGCGCGCTCGACGCGCCACCGTGACCCGGGCGGATGGTGACAAGCAGGCCGCCATTCTGGAGGCGGAGGGCCGGCTCGAAGCCTCCAGACGGGACGCCGAGGCGCAGGTGGTGCTGGCCCAGGCGAGCCAGAAGGCGATCCAGCTGGTGACCGAGGCGATCGGCAACCAGGAACTGCCGGTGGTCTACCTGCTGGGTGAGAAGTATGTGAAGTCACTGGAGAATGTGGCCAAGTCGGATAATGGCAAGATGGTGGTCTTTCCCGCCGATATCCCGGCTGCGATCAAGGGTATGATGAGTCGATAGCCAGGGCTGTAATCCCCATCGCAGAATGTCGCATACTCGGGCCTGTCAACACTATCCAATAGGTCCGGCTGCCCCTGAAAAAAACGCCAATCCAGGCGCGCGAGAAGAGAAGTCTGGCGCTCCAAATGAACGACGAACAACGCCGAGTGGCGTTTTTTCAGAGGCAACCCGAATGGCTGGGGCTGTTTGAGTCGTGTTGACAGGCCCGAAAAAGCTTGTTGTTTTTCTGTTGTCGGTGATTGCCGTTGGCTTTGTCGTTCCGGAAAGGATCGCCATTCCTGTGGTGGGCGCATCAAAGCATGACTGGAATGCAGACTCGTTTTGGTTCGAGCCCTGGGGTACATCAGGGGTTCACAAGGGCATTGATATATTTGCCGGTATTGGTCAACCTGTTGCGAGTACGACAGACGGAATAGTTCTCTATGCTGGCCACCTTTCAAAAGGTGGCAATGTCGTTCTGGTGCTTGGGCCAAAGTGGCGTTTTCACTATTTTGCGCATCTAGACAGGGTAGATACTTCGTTGTTCAGTCTTGTGCACTCTGGTGAGGTGATCGGTACGGTGGGTGATAGCGGAAATGCCAAAGGCAAGCCGCCCCATCTGCACTATTCAATTGTCCGGTTATTGCCCGTACTTTGGGATATTGACAGTTCCACCCAAGGATATAAAAAGGCATTTTTTATCGATCCAAGTTCATACCTGAGCGGTTAGCGGGCTGATATGTAAAGCGCCGACGGGTGGCCGGATAAGGCGAAAAGGCGGAGTGTGCAGGTCAGTAGATGAGCCTTTTGAGTCCGTTCGAGGTTTTTCGCCGGCCTCGCGAGCAGCCGCTATCCCGGATCCAGGCGCAGATAAGAATCAGGGCCTCATCGCCTAAGATACAGATCCGCAAAACAACGCGGAAACTTCACTAGAGAATAACCATTCGATATGACATTGACCCAGCACTATCAGGCCATCATAGAGGAGGGTGGTTTCCAGCGGGATGCCAATCAGGAGCAGGTACTGACGGCCTTCGATCAGCTGGCCGAAGTCCTGCAGCGGAAACCGCAGACCAAGGGGTGGTTGTGGAAACGTCAGACCCTGCCGATACAGGGGCTCTATCTCTGGGGTGGGGTCGGCCGCGGCAAGACCTGGCTGATGGACATGTTCTGCAGCCACTGCCGGGGACTGGGGGTCGAGCGCCACCACTTCCACAGTTTCATGCGGCAGATGCACGAGGCGTTGAGGCAGATGGAGGGCAGGGCCGCGCCCATGGATCTGATTGTCGGTGAGATGGCGAAGCGCTTCCGGGTCCTCTGTCTGGATGAGTTTCATGTCATCGACATCGGCGATGCGATGCTGCTGCGCGGTCTGCTGGAGGCGTTGGAGCGGGCCGGCGTCACCCTGGTCACCACCTCCAACCAGCCGCCCGACAATCTCTATCTGGGCGGTATCCAGCGGGACAGTTTCCTGCCGGCCATCGAGATACTGAAGCGCAACAACCGGGTCATCGAACTGGCCGGCGAGCGTGATTACCGTTTACAGCTGTTCGAGGCCTCATCGGTCTATCACACGCCCCTTGGGGATACGGCGATGGTGAGTATGAGCCGGGAGTTCGACCGTCTGGCCGGCGAGGCGGCGGAGGAGCTGGGCCGGTTTCAGGTGCCGGGGCGGCCGATCCGCTTCTTCAAACGGGGCGGCGGCGTGATCTGGTGCGACTTCAATGCGCTGTGCGGACCACCCCGCTGGCAGAACGACTATCTGGAGCTGGCGCGCAGCCACCATACCGTGTTCATCTCCGACATCCCCCATCTCGACGGCACCTGGGACGACCGCACACGCCGCTTCATCAACCTGATCGACGTCTTCTATGACCGCAAGGTCAAGCTGGTGGTGAGCGCGGAAAACCCTCCGCACGAGATCTACAGCGGCTCACGCCTGAAATTCGAGTTTCAGCGCACCGTCAGCCGTCTCAAGGAGATGCAGTCGGCCGCCTATCTGGAGACGCCCCATCTCGGCTAGGCGGGGCGGGCGCGTGCCTGCCCGGGTCGCGGCTTTCAGCTCTTGAACAGCGTGCCCGCGCCCGCCGGCGCCGAACGCCAGTACTGGGGCGGTGCCGTCACCTGGGCGCCGAGGGCGGCGGCGGCATGCCAGGGCCAATGCGGGTCGTAGAGCATGCCGCGCGCCAGCGCCACCAGATCCGCCTGACCCTCGGCGACGATCCGCTCCGCCTGTTCGGGTTGCGTGATGAGACCGACCGCGATGGTCGGCAGGCCCGTCTCGCGCCGGATGCGTTCGGCGAAAGGCACCTGAAAACCGGCTGCCGAAGGGATCTGCTGCAGGGGTGAGAGTCCGCCGCTGGAGACATGGATAAAGGCGCACTCCTGTTGTTTCAGCGCCTGCGCGAGCGCCAGGCTCTGCTCGATATCCCAACCGCCCTCCACCCAATCGGTGGCCGAGATGCGGATGCCCACCGGCAGCTCCGGCGGCACCGCCGCGCGCACCGCCTCGAAGACCTCGAGTGGAAAGCGCAGGCGATTCTCCAGTGAGCCGCCATAGGCGTCGTCGCGGACGTTGGAGAGCGGGGAGAGGAACTGGTGCAGCAGGTAGCCATGCGCGGCATGGATCTCGATCACTTCGATACCCAGACGATGGGCGCGGCGGGCGGCTTCGACAAAGGCCTTGCGGATCTCCTGCAGGCCCTGGCGATCCAGCGAGGCGGGTGGCGTTTCGTCTTCGGCCCAGGGTAGGGCGGAAGGAGCCTGAGTCTGCCATCCGCCCTCAGTCGGCGACAGTTGTCCGCGGCCGCTCCAGGGGACGCCGGTGGAGGCCTTGCGGCCGGCGTGCGCCAGCTGAATGGCGATGGGCATGCCGGAGTAGGCGCGTACGCCCTCGAGCACCCGTCCCAAGGCTTTTTCCGTGGCGTCATCCCATAGCCCCAGGTCGCTGGGGGAGATACGCCCCTGCGGTGAGACCGCGGTGGCTTCGATAGTCAGCAGCCCGGCCCCGGAGAGTGCCAGCTGGCCGAGATGGATCAGATGCCAGTCGGTCGCCGCTCCCTCGACTGCCGAATACTGGCACATGGGGGCGATGACGATGCGGTTCTCGAGCGTTCGACTGCCGAGAGAGTAGGGGCTGAAAAGCTGGCTCATGCAGGGCACTCCAAAGGATATTGCACTATAAACAGCGTTGCGGACGGGCTCTGGGCGGGTAGGTGCCTTGAACCCGGCATAAAACGCGAAAGTCATGATTCTGGTATCTCACGGCTGGTCGCTGCAAGTGACACCGTGTCGGCGCAGCCGCTGGCGAGTGCGTTCGGTGGCTGCGTTGACCGTTTCGGGTCGACGCAAACGGATAGTCCGGGATCGCGATTCAACCCTTGATACAGATGAGGGGAGTGAGTCGGGCGACTTTGCAAGCCAGTCCGGCACGCTGGCTTGCCTCGACCACGGCGGTGACGTCCTTGTAGGCGTCCGGGGCCTCTTCGGCCACGCCCCGCATCGAAGGGCTGCGGATCAGAATCCCTCGCCTGGCCAACTCGTTCACTACCTGGCTGCCATGCCAGCGCTTTTTGGCGGCGTGCCGGCTCATGGCGCGGCCGGCGCCGTGGCAGGCGGAGCTGAACGACTTTGCCTCCCCCTCCTCGGTGCCGCAGAGGATGTAGGAAGCGGTGCCCATGGAGCCGCCGATCAATACCGGCTGGCCGACCTCCCGATAGTCGGAGGGCAGGTCGGGGTGCCCGGGACCGAAGGCGCGGGTCGCACCTTTGCGATGGATATAGAGTTCCCGGAGTCCCTCGTCGGTGCGATGCCGCTCCACTTTGCAGGTATTGTGGGAGACGTCGTAGAGCAGGCTCAGCTCGGCTTCGGGCAGTACCTTTTCGAAGGTGCGCCGGGCCAGATGGGTGAGGATCTGGCGGTTGGCCAGGGCGCAGTTGATGCCGGCGCGCATGGCCCCCAGGTAGTCCCGGCCGACCTGGGAGTCGAGCGGTGCGCAGGCCAGCTCACGGTCGGGCAGGTCGATGCCGTGCTGACCGGCGGTGACCACCATGCGACGCAGGAACTCGGTGCCGATCTGATGGCCCAGACCGCGGGAGCCGCAGTGGATGCTGACCAGGATGTCTCCGGGTTCGAGGCCGAAACAGGCGGCTGCCTTGTCATCATAGAGTTCCACCACCTCCTGCACCTCGAGATAGTGGTTGCCGGAGCCGAGCGTGCCCATCTCGTCCCGCTGCCGCCGCTTGGCCTGATCGGAGACGGCGTCCGGGTCGGCGCCCGCCATACGCCCCCCCTCTTCGATGTGTTGCAGGTCTTCGCGATAGC
The DNA here is from genome assembly GCA_050305975.1 of Sedimenticolaceae bacterium. Lineage (GTDB taxonomy): Bacteria > Pseudomonadota > Gammaproteobacteria > Chromatiales > Chromatiaceae > Thiodiazotropha. Next base: position 19,501 of record JBNLGI010000226.1, read on the forward strand.
CATAACCCTGCTTGACGGCCCAGGCGGCACCGCCCTCCAGCATGGCGCGCATGGCGTCGGGCTGGAGCCGCAGCGATCCTGTGCTGCCCAGTCCCGCCGGAATCGCCTGGAACAGCACATCGGCCAGACGCTCTTTATGGGGTTGCAGCTGTCGAGCCGTCAGCCCGGTATGCAGGGAGCGCACGCCGCATGAGATATCGAAGCCGACGCCGCCGGCGCAGACCACGCCCCCCTGCGCAGGGTCGAAAGCGGCAACGCCGCCGATGGGGAAACCGTAGCCCCAGTGGGCGTCCGGCATGGCATAGGCGGCGCCGACGATACCCGGCAGGCTGGCCACGTTGGCGGCCTGCTCGAAGACCTTGTCGTCCATGTTGCCGATCAATCCGGCGTCGGCGTAGATCACGGCCGGCACCCGCATGCGGCCGCGGGCGGGGATCTCCCAGACGAACTCGTCACGCTGGATCGGTTTGTACGCAACGCCGGCCATGTCGTTCCCCCTTCAGACGTCCACCACGCACTGGGCCGTCCACTCTCCGTCGGCGCCCTGCCCCACATGCAGATCGGTGTAGGTCGCGCCTTTGATCTCGACGCGCGGGTGGTGTCGCGAGTGATCGATGTGCTCTCCCCAGGCCGTTGCCTGCAGTCGATTGCCCTCGATTCTGACGCTGTAACGCCCGAACAGCATGCGTCGCAAGGCCATCTGATAGACCACCGCATTGAGCCAGTCGGTCAACAGCAACTCCCAATCCGGGGCTTCGCACTCGATGTTCACGGGGATCCGGTCGGCCACATCGGCCGGATCGGTGATCACTGCGGTCAAAGCCAGCGCCGCCTGCTCGAAAGCGGCTCTGAGGCTGTTGCCGCAGCCGCGCACACCGATATCGGCCTGGTGGTTGTAGTGTTCCCAGTGGGGCATGAAGCGGCTGCCGGTCGGTCGCGGCCGGGAATCACATGGTGTTGCTGATATGCCCACGTCGTATGCCCCGCATCAAGGCATTGAACTGGTCGCCGTCGAGGCGTACCAGATGTTCGTGATCCCCGCCTTCGAAGTAGATGCTGGAGAGCTGCGTGAGGGATTCGTCGAGCACCATCTCCAGGCCGTAGGCCTCGCCCAGCGGGGGTACCGCTCCCGGATCGCAATCGCTGAAAAGCCGATCGACCTCGGCTTCCGTCGCCATGCGCATGTCGCGTCCCAGTTCTGCCTGCAGGCGTCGCAGATCGACCCATTCACTGGCGGGGATCACCGCCAGCACGTAACCCGTGAGATCCTTCAGAAGAACGCCTTTGGCGATGTGATCTTCCGGAACATGGGCGGTGGAGGCGCTCTCGATACTGGAAAGACTCTTGGGATGGGGGACCAGTTCGTACTCCGTGCCGTGGTCGGCCAATACCCGTACTACCGATGCAGCTACTGTCATTTCGATCCCTCCCGGTGGTTCAGGGGATACTCTGAACATAGCTTATTCCCAGCGACTATTGGAGGCGAATCACTGAGTTTTCTGACTCAGACAGAAGGCGATGAACTCATCCAATGCTTGGCGGTAGCGGCTGGAATTCGACACGATCCCGTGGTTATGGCTGCCGTTGAGCTCGAGGAACCGCTTTGGCGGCCGCGCCGCGGTATGCAGTGTCTGCCCGTGGGAGTAGGGGACCAGGTCGTCCTGGCGGCTGTGGATGACCAGTACGGGCATTCTGATGGCGTCCAGGCGACTGCGTGTGTCGTAGTCGAATCGGATCAGCCAGCGCACCGGCAGCCAGGGGTAGAGCTCCGCAGCCAGATCGGGGGCGGAGGTGAAGGTCGACTCCAGCACCACTCCCAGCGCCTGGTGTTGCGAGGCGAGATAAGCCGCCACGGCGCCGCCGAACGAGCGGCCGTGCAGCAGAATGCGCCGGGGAGGGATCTGCCGCTGCTCTGTCAAGTAACGCCAGGCCGCCTCGGCGTCGCGGTAGATACCCGCCTCGCTGGGTCGGCCGCCGCTGCGGCCGTAACCCCGATAGTCGATGATGAGCACTGCCAGGCCGAGCTCGTGGAAGAGTTTCAGCGATGCGAGGCGGTGGGAGATGTTGCCGGCATTCCCATGAAAGAAGAGCAGTGTCGCCCGCGATGCGGCGTGGGGTAGAAACCAGCCGTCCAGGGTTATCCCGTCATCGGCGGTGAGCGTCACTCTTTCGTAGTCGAGACCGATCTGTCCGGGGGTCTCGCCGAGCGCGCGCGAAGGCGTCTCGGGCAGGTAGATCAGCTGGGGTTGGTAGAGATAAAGGAAGAGTGACAGCCCCAGGTAAAGGGTCAGGCCCAACAGCAGAAGCTGGACCACGCCACGGATGGCAGGCTTCAGCATAATGGCAGTCCCTTGATGAATGCGGTCGCGATGGGGCCAGGCCCCTGATTCCAGAATAGCAAATCGTTGTCCCGCGCGGTCGCTACCGAGTCAAGGCAGAATCGAGACCGAAGAGATCTCGCTAAAACCGTTGAGCTCGCAGCGCCCGGTGACGAAGACCCTGACCTGCTTCCCCGAGGCGACCGCCTCGAGCAGGGTCTGAAACATCTGTTGTGCTCCGGAGGCGGAGTAATCCTGATAGAAAGTGTCCTTGCTGCGACAACCGCCCGGGTTATCGGAGAGATGGAGCCTGACCGTGTAGCGGTGATGACTGGTCGGTGTGAGTTCGGCGATGCCGGCGTAGTCGGTCCAGCCGGATCCGCCGGCAAGCGCCGGGAGCGGCAGCAGCAGGGTGAGTGCCGACAGCCGCAGCAACCCATGCCGGTAAGTGCGAGAGATCTGTCTGGAGCTGGATGAGGTGTCGCAACGCATGCTCTCTCTCCTGAATGGCGATCTCAGATCACTTTGTGCGGATCGGATCCGTGGGTCAGTCCCGTTCAGGACTTCCTGACGAACTCCGATTTCAGCTTCATGGCGCCGATGCCTTCGATCTTGCAGTCGATGTTGTGGTCGCCCTCCACCAAGCGGATGTTTTTCACCTTGGTCCCGACTTTGACCACGGACGAGCTTCCCTTGACCTTCAGATCCTTGATCACGGTGACGCTGTCGCCGTCACTGAGTCGGTTGCCGTTGGCGTCCAGGACGTTCAGCTCGTCGGCTGGCGACGCCGCTGTTTCATCGGGCGACCACTCGTGGGCACACTCCGGGCAGATCAGCATGTTGCCGTCTTCGTAGGTGTATTCGGAACCGCAGGCGGGGCAGGGGGGAAGATTGCTCATGGTACAGACGCTGTTGATGGTGATAAGGATAAAGGTGTGCCGGCAGCAGGCCGGATGCGGGCTATGGTATCAGCATTGGTGATTCAACTCAGCCGTCTTCATGGATAGGTGGCCGACACAGGCCTGCTGGCCGTCATGCGTCGGTGGCAGGTGGATCAGCCTGCGAACACTGTCGGGCGGATCGTTCGTGAGGCGAGGGGCGGGAGTGCCGCCCCGGGTCTCAGGATTTGATATAGGTCCCCATCAACACCGCCTGCGCGATGACATGCCCTGCCATGGCGCGCTCCACCTGATCCTTGGTCGGACTGTTCAGCCCCTCGAGGCGGGTGTCCAGGGCGTAGAGCTTGTGATAGTAACGATGACGGCCGACAGGGGGGCAGGGCCCACCGTAGCCGGTGCGTTTCCAGTCGTTGATCCCCTCGCCGGTGCCGGCGGGCAGATCGCCTGGCGCGACGCCCTCGGCCAGTTCGCGGGTCTCCGGCGGCAGATTGAACAGCACCCAGTGGACCCAGGTCATTTTGGGCGCCTTGGGGTCGGGAGCGTCCGGGTCGTCAACGATCAGCACCAGACTACTTGTGTTTTCAGGTACGCCGTCCCATCGCAGGCGGGGCGAGATGTCTGCCCCCTGACAGGTGAGTCGGGTGGGAATCGCGCCCCCGTCGGAGAATGCGTCGGAGGTCAGTATCAGAGGCATTGTCTTCTCCTCCAGTCAGTATGTATTTAAAGAGTGGAACCGGCGTCTTGAACTGCGGGTAAAGCGTTGCTTGTCTCGGATATGCCAGTATTGGGTAAAGTTATTCAGCGTGTGGGTCGACCGGGATCAGATGTTCGATCGGCAACGCTTGTTCCCTGTGATTATAACGTAATAACTCTATGAGCCCTCAGTATTCGTACATATACGAACAGGATGTCTAATTCAATCGACTGGCTGTTCTGCTTTGCGATACGGATTCAATTGGTCGACGCAACACGTGTGGTAGTGGCGCATAGTCTCTGCAATCTCCTCTCCGGGAAGATGGAGGTCAATCCCCGCAAGATGCGTGACGAGCGGGTTCTTGACATGATCACACAGACGTCGCCCGGAGTGGCCGGAATTGAGTGGCTTTGTCCGCCTCCACCCATGAATGGTTGGTTGACCAGTCTGGAAAATCGCGTTTATTCTTTCTATACACAGTGCGCGACTGCGCCATCATTGTAGGGTAAATGCATGCATAGAAGGTCAATTCGCGCTTGTTCATCGCGCCGCAAATTTGATTGGGAGGGTTTGGCCGGGTTTGCAGTTATTGTTATAGGTGTGCTGTTTACCTGTTCAGCCGCTGTTTCCGGGCCCGCTATTGGCCAGTTCGAAGTCAAGAATCTCAGTGTCACGCCCGGAGAGATCGAATTCCAATCCCAGAATGCACATATGTATGGCAACCCGGAACGTGATGTAAGAAATGTCAGTGGGGAGTTCCAGTACGACGACAACAGTGTAGCGAAACAACGCCACGCGCTCGAACTCGAATTCGGTATTGCCAGCCGTCTTAAATCGCGTATCGGTATCGAATACGAGAAAGAGCGTTTGGATGACCCAGACAATCCGGATCAGGCGAATGAATTTGGCAGCCTGGAATTGTCTGAAATCGGGGCGGAGGTCGTATGGGTACTTGATCCCGTCAAAGAGAACGATTGGGGTTTTGGTCTGGTGGCCGAATATGAGCAGCCGCTGGAGGATGACGAGGCACGCTTGTTGGTCGTCGGGCCAATCCTGCAACTCGATAGGGGGAAATGGTGGAGCATCATCAATCTGTATCTGGTGAAACACCTGGATGGAGCTCGGCCACGTGACGAGAAGGTCGACTTCGCCTATGCGACCCAATTCGGCTATGTCCTGAATCAGGATTGGCAGCTTGCCTTGGAGGCCTATGGAACGGTGGACCGGATTGGTGATACAGGTACTGCGGGTGAGGAGGCGCAATTGTTCGGCGATCACAATCAACATCGTCTGGGTCCTGTGTTTTATTACACAGGAGGCCTGGGAGGCGATCCGTCTGACGAAGAATCATCCGTCTCAATCGGTGTGGGATTGTTGGTTGGTATAAATGACAACACGCCTGACACCACGCTGAAGTGGTCTGTCGAAGTAGAGTTCTAACGCAAAGTATCGGAAGAACTAATACCTGTTTTGCTCACGTCCGGCGGTTGTCCCACGCTGATGTGCAAGCGTGGCAGTCGTTATAAACCGAAAGATCCATCCTGTATATCGCTCTCATCCGATTCCCACTGCGACATTCTAGCCGATGACTTCCGGTATCTTCGTCGAATCTGGATAGTGGATGATATCGGATGCAACAACTGTGCAAGCCCTCTATTAGTCGGGTGCCAGGATGACGCCGGTGCCGGGATGCGTGTGATAGTTGTCTCGGGCATGGGGTACATTGTTGAGTCCATGTTCGTTGATCGCTAGCCGCTGGCCATCGACCAGGACCTTCCAGTTACCTTTCGGCAGGTGAAAATCCGCCCATGCGCTGCTGCCATTCAGCAGTATCACCAATGTCTGTCGGCGCCGCCGCCAAAATAGGGCCCGCTGTGGCGGTCTCAGGATGTACCCGATGGCATTCACGTTGTCATGGTGCGGATAACCCGTTGGATAGATCCAGTCGATATCCCACCGGTCACTGGTCTGGGTATTCTTTCTCAATGGCCTGGTGTAGTGAAAGTGGGGCAGTCGATTGCGCAACCCGATCAAACGCACGACTGCCTCGACCAGGTCGTGATGCTCGATCAGGTTTCTCCAGTCTAACTGGTTCAGATCCGGGCGGTCATAGCTGTTGTGGTGACCCTGTTTTGAGAACATCATTTCCGTACCTTCGCCGAGCATGGGAATGCCCTGCGAAGTCAACACCAGCATTATGCCCAGAAACACCCGTCGGGTGTCGCCATGCATCAGATCCGCCAAGGTCTGGCCATCGTGACTCGACAGATAGTTGATGCTTTGCTGGGGCCTGAGTGCCCAGCCGCCGTCACTGATGTGACTGCCGGTAATGGCGCACATGAGACGATCACGGTTTTGGAAGTCGCCAAGTCCCTTGATAAACGTCCTGCCCGGTTCACGGAAATCGTCATTCCAGATAGCCCACCGGGTGGAGGCGAAGTCTCTGCTCATATCGCCTTTTCCCCATTGCATACCACCCAGCGCCCAGGGTTCGGCTATGAGATAGATACGTCTGGGCAGACGACGATCGATCTCCAGCATCGTTTTCCTGTCGTGCAATGCACCCAGGTCGAAACGAAAGCCGTCAAACCGATAGTGTTCCACCAGTTGCTCCAATGTATTCAGAATGGTCTCTCTGATCCTCGGATGCTCGGTCTGGATCGTTGGTCCGCAGCCGGATCCCTGGCAGAAATCGCCATTGGCATGCCTGCGATACACCACCTCTTCACCCCAGGCCTTCACCAGAAGTTCCCCGCCGTGATTGAACACCACATCGAGTAGCACGGGGATGCCGCGGCTGTGCAGGGTATCCACCATTTTCATGACTTCGTGGTCGATATTGTTCGAATCAAGGGCGTAGCTTTCCCTCAGTGCATTGAATGAGGTGGAGAAGTATCCCCAGTCCTGGCCCAATGTTTCGTTGTGTGCATGCAGTGGCAGAAACTCTATCGCAACCTTGAGGCGCTGAAGATGGTCCAGCACCGTTGGAGAACAGACCCCGGCGTAGGTGCCACGATGAGTTTCACTTTTGATGTCGGCGCTTTTGTGTCGGCTGAGCGCCGGAAGATGGGTCTCATAAATCACGATCCGGTGGATTGGGGGGGCACGAAATTTGGTGTGTTTGAATCCACTGTCGAGATGGCTGAAGATTGACACCAGTCCCTGCTTCACGCGTTGCGTACGATGCGCCAGGGGATCGGCCAGTTGGTAGGTGTCGCCCTTACTGTGAACCTCAAAATGGTAGACTTGGCCGTGCAGTGCGTCTGCTGGTATCTTGACACGCAAGCGCCAAATACCGTGTGCGCGTTTTTTCATGGGCCAGCGCGCTTGCAGTCCATCGAACACCAGAAAAACCGCGTCCGCGTCAGGTTTATAGAAACTGAAAACCGGACGCTGCCTGAACTGCATCATTGTTGAGATCTCTACTTAGTTGAGAGTCGAGGAAACAATTATAGCCACTGCTGGATTGTCATTCCGCTATCAAATATATCGATGATTATTGACTCACGATTGGCGTGCAGGCCGATACAGGACCGATATTCGTCGACATCGGTGATGTTCTTTGGTTTGTTTACCATGTTGTCTTTTGGTGGACAAAGTGGGACAGGTTCGATTTGTGGCCAAAGCGGGAATTCGGCATTACCTATGGCCCAATCTGGAATTGCCTTGGAGTCGCGATCCTTCGACTGTCCGTCACCAACGAACTGAACATATTCAAACGTTTTGGGACACCGGGTTGTCGACAAGGGCATGACCCGGCGACATGCTGCAAACGGATTCCGGAGTGACAGACCAAGCAGGCGGACTTGTCGCGCATCCCCTGCCGGCAGCCGGGATCACGAGTGAGGTCTCCCTCCTTTGATTTTTCCGTGACTCGAGATGATTCCCGCCACTCTACGCAGGTTATGGGCTTGACGCCCTGTGCTGAGCACTTCAAGAAGGCATGTGTGATTCGATCGTTAGTGAGAAGGGCGGCGAAGGCTTGCCCCTGCAGCGTCTATTGATTGGCTTCCGTATCCGCCGTATTCAGGAATTCATGAAACAGCCAGTGGCGGCCACACGGAGGATCAATTTGGGCTCTGTAGTTGAGAGCCGTGATCGTGATCGCTCATTCCTATTGATCCGCTGAATCTCACGGTTTATTCCCCCTTCCCCCGCGCACCAAAATGCAACAATATTTCAATGCAGTGACGGGTGACACCCTTTGGTGGGGCGCTGCGTCTGTTGTGATGTTTCATAGCCAAACGTATTTTTTGAATTAAAAGAAAAAAGACAAAATTGCTTCAATGCAAAGATGAATACCTCAAAATCTCCCTAAATCGAAAGAGATCTTGAGCTGTTCCATTCCTCGTCGTGGGCTTGTAGTCAAAGTGCAATATGGCATGGGCATCATTTCTGATTTCATGTCTTAAAATGTGGTGCATCGACTGTCTTGCATGCACGATTTTGGTATCAGGCAGCACCAATTGATTGTCACAGGGTTGCGAAGCGATGCGCAGTCATGAAATCAGCTGATCGTATTTCAACGAGTTACTGTGTGCCGGCTGGTTCTGGAATGACAATTGCTAAAACAGACCAAAGCGCCTGAATAGATTTTGAACGTTCCCGAAGGACGCCTTCATGCATAAGATCCACCATGCCCTGGTCCTCAACCTGCACCAGCCAGCCGGCAATCTGCAGGCACTGCTCGACAGCGACACCTGGGAGGCTCACGAAATTCTTTATGCCCTTGACCGTATTCCTCGTTCACTGTGGGGCTATGAAGACGTGGCCCGGGTGCACCTCTCCTTCTCCGGAACCTTGCTGGAGACGCTGGCCGATCCCGCCTTTCAGTCGCGGGTCTACGGTGTTGTCGACTGCGGCTCACTACTCTGGTACTTTCAGAACCAGGCATTGTTCAGCCTACTCGGCACCGGCCACTACCACCCTGTGCTACCGTTGATTCCCGAGGCCGATCGGGAGGAACATCTGCAGCGCTGGAGAGGCATTGCTCAACACCTCTTTTGGCGCAGTCACTTCTCCGGATTCTGGCCACCCGAAATGGGTTTCGACATGGCGCTGATCCCGCTGCTCAAGCGACTGGGCTATAACTATGTACTGGTCGACAGCGAGCATGTGGAGGCGGTCACGCCGATGACCTGGCAGGAGCTGCGCTACAGACCCCACATCGCGCGTCACGGTGACGATGAAATCGTCGTAGTGGTGCGTGACCGAGAGCTTTCCGACGCTCAGGAGTCGGGGATGGATCTCGACTGGTTTGAGCACGAGGTAGAGGCACGCACCCGGTGGTGCGACTTCACTCCACTGGTGACCACCGCCACCGACGGTGACAATGGCGGTTGGTTCCGCAACCCGCAGCCGCAGGCGAACTACTGGGGGCTCTACCGGTCGCTACTGCAGCGTGCGCGCAGCGGCGAGGGCGCCATCCGGCCCAGCTTCATCGACGACTACCTGGCCCGGTACGGTGCTCATGGCGAGGTTCGGGTCAACACCGGCGCCTGGAATACCGGCTGGCACCACGGTCACGGCTTTGTCCAGTGGACCGGCTCGCAGGCGCAGAAGGACGCACTGCAACGGATCTCACTCACCAGCGGCGCCGTACACGAGACCCGCGAACGGGCTGCCGCACGGATAGCGAGCGACGGCGAACTCGGCCATCAGCTTGAACAGGCTCTGTGGCATCTGTTGCGCGCCGAGACCAGTTGCAACATTTTCTGGGGGGAAGCCTGGGTGCCGCGTGTACATGCCGATCTCGATATTTGCTGGGATGAACTCAACCGGGTGCGTGCCCATATGGGCGGTTGAGCCATCCGGCTCATCGACTCATTACACTTAACCAATAACGACAAAGGCAGGTTTCACAGCATGTATATCGTCATGGTCGCTTCAGAGTGTGCTCCAGTTGCCAAGGTCGGCGGCTTGGGTGACGTGGTATTCGGATTGAGTCGGGAATTGGAGATACGCGGGAATTCGGTCGAAATCATCCTGCCTAAATACGACTGCATGCGCTATGACCATATCTGGGGCCTGCAGGTCTCCTATGAGGACCTATGGGTGCCCTGGTTCAATTACCGCATCCGCTGCACCGTCTGGTTCGGCTTCGTGCACGGACGCAAGTGCTACTTCATCGAGCCCCACTCGGACGATCACTTTTTCGAACGTGGCGGCTACTACGGCTTCCCTGACGAGCACATGCGCTTCGCCTTCTTCTCCAAGGCCGCGCTGGAGTTCATGTTGCAGTCGGGCAAGCGCCCCGACATTATCCACACACACGACTGGCAGACTGCCCTGGTGCCGGTACTGCTCTACGAGATCTACCAGCTCGCGGAGATGCAGCACTGCCGCGCCATTCATACCATTCACAACTTCAAGCATCAGGGTATCGCCGGCGAGAACGTGCTCTGGTTCACAGGGCTTGACCGCCCCGACTACTACTATGACAAGTACCGCATGGGCGACGACTTCAACCCCAGCGCCATCAACTTCACCAAGGGCGCTCTGCTCTACGCCAACTTCACCACCACGGTGTCGCCACGGCATGCCTGGGAGGCGCGCCATACCGACTGGGGTCACGGCCTGGGCCATGCCCTGCACGTGCACCAGAGCAAGTTCGGCGGTGTGCTCAACGGCCTCGACTACGCGATGTGGAATCCGCAGACGGACCCCCACATCGCCCGCCACTTCAGCATCGAAGACATCGATGGCAAATACGACAATAAGCAGGCCCTGCGGGATCAGCTCTGGATGCATCAGGATTACAAGCCGCTGATCGCCTTCGTCGGCCGTCTCGACGCCCAGAAGGGGGTGCCGTTGATCCGTCATGCGCTCTACTACGCGCTCTCGCGCGGGGCCCAGTTCGTATTGCTGGGCTCCAGCACCGAACAGGGCATCAACGCTGAGTTCTGGGAGATCAAGCACGAACTCGGCCACAGTCCCGACTGTCATCTCGAGATCGGGTACAATGAGGAGATGGCGCACATGATCTACGCCAGCGCCGACATGCTGGTGGTGCCGAGCATGTTTGAGCCCTGCGGTCTGACCCAGATGATCGCGCTGCGTTACGGCACGGTGCCCATCGTGCGCTCGGTCGGTGGACTCGCCGACACGGTGTTCGACGTCGACTACTCGGACCGCCCGATGCAGGAACGCAACGGCTACGTCTTCCACCAGTCCGACAACCACGCCATCGAATCGGCCATGGAACGCGCCATCGGCCTCTGGTTCGACTACCCGGACCGCTTCAGAGAACTGATCGAAAACGGTATGCGCTATGACTATTCATGGAACATCCCCGGCCAGAATTACCTGAACATCTACGACTACATCCGCGACAAATAGGGCCAGGAGTAAAGCCATGTCCGATCTGCCTGAATACATCGACGACGTTCCCAACATTTCCGGCGACGAAGCCCTGATCGAAAGCGCCATCGCGGAAAGCGCCGGTAAACCGGTGTTCCTGCCCGAGAGCCGGATCGACTTCGCGCATGTCCGCAGCGCCTTCGCCAATGCGCTGCACATGCACCAGCCGCTGATCCCCGCCGGCGGCGACGACCTGCGCACGGCGGCCCTGATCAGCAATCTGCAGTACATGATGGAACACCCCGATATCGGCGATAACCACAACGCGTCGGTGTTCAACTGGTGCTATAGGCGCATGGGCGAAATCGTTCCCCAGCTGGTCGGCGAAGGCAAAGAGCCGCGGGTGATGCTCGAATACTCTGGCACCCTGCTGCACGGTCTGCGCAAGATGGGGCTGAACGAGACCATCGACAGCCTCAAGACCATCACCTGCAACCCGGATTACCGCCGTTGCGTGGAGTGGCTGGGCGCGCCCTGGGGACATGCGGTGGCGCCTTCCACGCCAGTGCAGGACTTTCGCCTGCACGTGCGCGCCTGGCAGCACCACTTCGCCGCCATCTTCGGCACCGAAGCGCTGGCCCGGGTGCGCGGCTTCTCGCCGTCCGAGATGGCCCTGCCCAACCACCCGGACATCGCCTACGAGTTCGTCAAGACGCTGAAGGATTGCGGCTACCAGTGGGTGCTGGTGCAGGAACACACGGTGGAGCACCCGCAGGACGGCTGGAGCCCGCGCCAGCCCCATCTG
>JBNLGI010000227.1:0-2122 GCA_050305975.1 Sedimenticolaceae bacterium
GGCACGTAGCAGCGCAAGGGTCAGGCTGGCGATGTCCATGGCGTTGCCCCGCTGGGCGCTCAGGGTCAGCTCGGCGTTTTGCACCGCGCCCCAGGTGGGCAGCCATTCGATGTGGTTGCGCACCCAATGGTGGATCTTCACAGGGTCGTACTGCAGCTCGGCGGCCTTGTCGCGGATGGGCTGGGTGAGGACGATTTCGTCGGTTTCCCCCAGGTAGGCCGGATCGTTCGCGCCGGGTAGTTGGTCGAAGGTGAAATCGCCCAGGGCGGCCACTTGGGGATAGGGGTTGCTGAACAGGCCGGCGCCGCGGTAGTCGGCTGGACGCTGTTTGGGCTTATTGTCAGGGTTGGGCTTGTGTCCGCGACTGCGGATGTCCGCTTCGTCGAAGACTTGATCGGGGCGCTTCTGGTATTTGGATTTGACATGGGTCTTGGCCTTCTCCACCGCTTGTTTGATGGCCAGTGGACTATCGGCGGCATCGATGGCCTCGAGGTTTGCATGCAGGGTGGCCATCTCCTGGTGGTATTGATCCGCTATCGCCTGATGGCGCTGCCGGATGACCTCCGGTAAGCCTTCGTCACGGATATTCTGCGCGGTATCGGACAGCTTTTTGGTCATCTCCTCATCGAGGTTGATCAGTATGTCCTTGGCTTGTTCAAGCGCGGCGAGTTCTGCCGAAACCTCCTGCCCTGCCGTCTGTTTGGCGTCGAGCTGTTCCAATAGCTGCTTGACCTTGATCACCGCTTCAGAGAGTCGGGTCTCTACCGATTCTGCCGTGTTTGAGCTGAAGCTCCAGTCGAACTGCTGGACCGCCTGGGCGGTTGGTGCCAGGATGAGGGCGCTGAAGGTCAATGCGACGGTCGCAGCCACGCCACGCATGAATAGCGTGAACTCACGTAGGGTTTCAGTGGGAGAATTCACCATCACATCTATTCCTTAATCTAACTGATTCCTTGATTACTAATTCTGCCTGGGGCGCCTTCTCATCGTTGCGATTTCGACTGGCATATGCTCAAGCAGATGACTGCAATGAGCCTCCGATCGACAGTGAACAACCCACCGAAGCACTGTTTATCAACAAGATGCGGATGAGGGCTGTTTCACATCCACCTTGATCAGGCGCATGGATCCAGTCTTTCAATCGAGCGCTTCTGTACGACATCTCTATCTAATGAAGCTCTCGTCTCTGCCCATGCGAACAATGGCCGGGCCTGTTACACGATGCGGGTTCGATCATGAGCGAGACGGTTCTTATCACCGAGGCCACTATCTCATGGATGGATTCGCTCTCCGGTGTGCCTATCCTGATCAATTCATCAGAGGCACGCAGCAGAGCATCCAGCGCCTTTTCATGACAATTCGATGTGACATCGTCGACTGCCCGCAACAGGTATTTTCTGACCGTTCTGTAGTCACTACTGTCGACCGCTTCTACCGCATCGAGTGCATCCTGGACATTGAATCCCGGTTGCGGCGTGATCAGAACACTCGCTGATGCATGATCGATATAGTTAGGGTCGATACCCGTTTGTACAACAGCCTGAACATCTACCGTATGCTGCGGCAGACTCAACCAGGTCTCGAAGACTAGGGTTTCGTCCATGGTGAGATCGAAGGGCCAGGTTAGCGTAGTCGCATCTGTGATCATGGCGCCACCGCTGTCGATAACGAGCACATCGTCCGGCAGCGCCAATCGTGCGCGCCCTGGGGTTGCTATACCCAGGTTGGTCAAACTCAGCCTGAGCGGATAGGCCTGACCAGCAAGCGGTACTGCCGGAGAATAATCGACATAGTTCAGGCCCGCCAAAATCAATTTCGCATGAATCGATTGATGATTTTCCGTCGATGCCGCCTCTGCCAGCAGATCGTAGCCGACATACACCGAGCGGCCGAGTCCATAGTCAAAGGTAGTCACTGCCGGCTCTTGTGTTTGCACCGCATATGACATGAATACGCCATTGACGATCGCGCCATCGGTGCGAACTCGTGGCTTCTTGTCAGGTAAGGCCAATGAGGCTGTAGCGGCGGGATGCAGCTCAGATTCCAACAGTACGACATCGGTCGCTCTGTTGTGATTACCCTTGAAACGAATCCCTAAAGCCTGCTCCAGCCTGCCCTGGCG
>JBNLGI010000228.1:0-6314 GCA_050305975.1 Sedimenticolaceae bacterium
CCGGGCACGCCATCGCCCCAATGATCCAGTAGCTGCTGATAGTGACGCGTCAGGTTGATCCACAGCCAACTCAGCGCCAGGAAGATCGAAAGGAACAGCATCGCCACCATCCCCGCCAGCGCGAGGTACCAGAAGTAGGCCAGCATGGGCGCCTCGAAAATTCCGGCCAATGCGGCCACGCACAGACAACACACGATAAAAACCGAGAGCGCCAGGGTAACCGCTTTCAATACGCTATTTTCATACAACATCTCACACCTCCATTGTTCCGTTTCCAATGATGTCTTATTGACCGGGGATGCCGCATCTCACACCATCACTCTTCGGCAGTGAGCTGTAGGTCAGGGGCAAGCTCGTGTAAGCTGCCGTCCATCACCGGTATGGAAACAAGTCTAGCTAGGTGGAATGAAACGGAGCTGAATATCCACAACCATCTTCGACGAAAATTATCCGGCTCCTCAGGATTTCAATCCGCAAAGCCTTGAGCGGTCCGCAACTGACGTCATCTCCGAACTAATCGTCGTCATGCCGACGCCGGTAGCCGCCTTCATGTTCGTGGTCGTCGTCTCCCCACGATCGGTAGCTGCCGCCTTCCCGACTGCGCCAACGCCACTCGGCCTCATCCTCGTCCCCGCTGCGATGACACTCGACACAGTTCTCGTAGTTGTAGATCCCCTCTTCGTAGTGCTCTTCGCGGATCTTGGATCGGGAGTGTTCGTGACAGCCGTAGCAGGTGTAGCTGCCATAGTCGTTGTCCATATGGCAAGTCTTGCAGTCCGCCTCATGATGGCGGTCGAAGCGAAAGTAGTCATCATGATTGAAGGTTGCCGGTTTCCAGGCCTCGATACTATGGCACTCTTTGCAGTTGCCCTCGATTTTGCGATGCAGACTGTCGCCCGGATTGGCATGACAGCCTTCGCACTGTTCGCGCATTGAACTCGCAACCAGCTCGTGAGAGAAACGGCTGATGGGACGAAACGCCATCACTCCGTTATGGTCGCTGTGGCAGGCGACGCAGTCTTCCTCGATCAGTCGCTGATGAAAGGCCACCTGCTTCCTCTCATCTCCAATCGGTTTTCCTTTGGTGGTTTTGCGTCCGATCTCTTCGACCTTGTGACATTTCACGCACTTCTCGGGCCGGCTTCCCAAGAATGGCGTATGGCAGGCAAAACAGTCGGTCGCGATCTCGGCGTGAGCCTGAATCGGCTGGCCCGGGCTGATCATCAGATGCGGCAGGGTGAAGGCCAGTGCGATCAACACCGCCAGGTTCAGGGAAACGATTAACAATACACGCCCGTATTTCATTGCCATTGCCAGAACAGAAAGATACTGAGGATGTGCGCCAGACCAAGCACGGCGAAAGCGAGGGTGATGGGAAGATGCACCATCCGCCACTGCTTCATGGTGTCCACCGCAGTGGCGTCCCAGAAGAGTCGGCGTTCGAGCTCATCGTCGCTGATTCCCTGTGCGGCATAGTGACTGCGCTTGTCGGCCAGCGCCCGTCGCGACCTGTCGAGCAGATATTTTCCGGTCATACCGCTAAGCACATTTACCAGCATCGCGATCAAGGCCAACCAAGGCAGAATGGCATAGACGTGAATCCCGGCATGCACCAGGATCATCAGCGCACCGATCCAGGTCAGGGATTCGTGTAGAACCAAAAGGTTTTTCGGCTTGCCGAAGTCGATCTTTTTGCGCTTGCGCAGGGAGTAGAGAAAGGAAACCATAATCAGCAGGGTGCCGGGTATGCCCAACCAGCGGCCGATCCAGGCCAGATCCAGCTGATGCAGCAGCCAGTCGATGACAAGCGTGGCCAGTATCAATCCACCGAAGAGGAGGAAGAAGGGTAATACCTGTTTATTGAATATCGAACGCTGCATAATCCTGTCCTAAACCGCCAGTATCAGGTCACTCTTGGGTCGGCTCACGCAGAGCAGACAGTGCCCCGCCTCCACCTCGGCATCCGGCTCCTGGTCATATTCGACCTCCCCCGTTTCGACACGCGTCTGACAGCTGCCGCAACTACCGGCGCGGCAACCTGATTCGACATCGATTCCTTCGGCTTCGGCCAGACTCAACAGGGATTCGTGAGCTCCAGTCCACTCTACCGATTTGCCGCTCCGGCTGAAGGTAACCTGCCACTGGTCGGCCGCTTCGGTCAGCACCGGCTTGGCCTCCTGTTTTGGCCGCTTCAGAGTGGCGGGACCAAAGGCCTCGTAATGGATATCGTCGGCGGCAATGCCCAGGTTTTCGAGTCCGAGCACGATACTCTCCATCATGGCGGCGGGACCGCAGACATAGTACTGATAGCGTCCCAGTTTCAAGACCTGCTGCAGCAACGCCATATCCACATGCCCCGTATGCTGATAGTCGATACCGGCACGCTCTTCCTCAAGCGGGCGGCTGAAACAGAGATGGAGATGGAAACGGGCCTGGGTCCGCGCCAGCTCCTGCAGCGCCTTCAGCATGATCACTTCACGTCCGTTGCGCACACCGTAGAAGAGCCAGATCTCCCGCTCGCTCGCCTGCGCCATCAGCGTATTGAGGATACTCAGCATCGGCGTGATGCCGATGCCTCCGGCAATCAGCACCAGCGGCAGCCTCGACTCCTCGATCAGATGGAAATGGCCCGAAGGCGGCTTTACCATCAGCCTGTCGCCCTCCCTCACCTGTTCGTGCAGATGGTTGGAGACGAGTCCGGGCGGTACGGTCTGCTCGCCGGGCGGCGCCGGCACCCGTTTGACCGAAATGCGATAGTGGTCGGTATGCGGACGATCGGAGAGGGAGTAGCAGCGAATCACCTTGCGTGTCCCGGTCTGTCCCGCATCCGGCAGCTCGAACAGGAAGGTCAGGAATTGTCCGGGCTTGAACGGCGGCAGGGTCATCGGCGTTTCGGCTTCGAGATGGAACGAGACGATATCGCCCGCCGCGTTCTCCACGACCCGTCTTGCCACACGAAACGGCTTGTAGCCTTCCCAGGCCGCCCCTGGGACACCGGTTGAGACCGCAGCCGCCTGTCTCGGTGAATCGTCGACGACCTGACCGGTACCGTTCCGCTCGGGCCTCTCACGGTGTCGGCGCCAGAGCGCAACAGCCGCGGCAAGGATAACCTGCGCAAGGATCGCGGCGGCGATGATCAGAGCCAAAGTGCCTGTCGTCATATTCGATCTTCAACCTGAAATGTTCGTCTGTATTGAGAGACAAACACGACTTTAGTCAGGTTATATGAAATCAAACTGAAAAACGCTGCCTGCCCGATCTCTGTTCAGGCGGTCTTTCGAGCGCTTTTCAAAGCACAGGCCGGGGGTGAGGAGTCAAGATGCTGCGCATTGGCCGGGGAGATTGGCGGGGTTGCGTATTGGTCGGGGGAGATTGGTGGGGCAGGGCCCCACCCTACCGTATATGCGCGGAGTGGGGTGCCGGCCAGATACTCGGAGAAGTTGCTACCCGCATGGCGCGCCCGGCGCGACCGCTTCGCGGAGCGTTTCGAGATGACCCCATGCCGAGCGGTTGACAAACCGGCACTGTGGGATCGACGATGGTCATGAGTGCGGCAGCTGGAACTTCCATGCGTTTCATCAACGGCATCACCCTATTCCTGATCTATCAACTGGTCGGCGAGGTCCTGGTCCTGGCGCTCGGTCTGTCGGTACCGGGACCGGTGCTGGGAATGATTCTGCTGTTTCTCACCCTGCTGATCAAAGGCCGCTCGTCCGAGTCATTGGATCAGGCGAGCTCCGGTCTGTTGAGTCACCTCTCGCTGCTGTTCGTACCCGCGGGGGTCGGCATCATCGTGCACCTGAACCTGATCGCCGGAGAGTTGCTGCCCATTCTCCTCACCCTGCTGCTCAGCACGCTGATCACACTGGCGGCGACCGCCGGCATATTCTGGCTTTCGGTTCGCTACCTATCGGGGAGAGACTAGACCATGCCCGAACAGAACCTGGCGGCCATCTGGGTCTATCTCTCCACCACGCCGTTACTCGGCTTGACGGCAACCCTGATCGCCTACGGCATCGCCTACCGCATCTACATCCGCTTCAACGCCAATCCGCTGCTCCATCCGGTGGCCCTATCCGTGATCCTGCTGATCACGCTGCTGTTATTGACCGAGACAGCCTACAGCGCCTACTTCGAGGGCGCCCAATTCGTCCACTTTCTGCTGGGACCGGCCACGGTGGCACTGGCGGTGCCGCTCTATCAGCAGTGGGCCAAGCTCAAGCGGCTGTGGCTGCCGATCAGCCTCACGCTGATCGCGGGCGTCGTCATCGGCGCCCTGAGCTCGATCGGTCTGGCGCGCCTGTTCGGGGTGGGTATCCAGACCCAGCTTTCGCTGGCGCCCAAGTCGGTCACCGCGCCGGTGGCCATGGGAATCGCGGAGAAGATCGGAGGACTGCCATCCCTGACAGCGGTCTTCGTGGTCGCCACCGGCATCCTGGGCGCCGCCATCGGCACCCGACTGTTTTCACTCATGCGCATCCGCGATGAGAGTATCAAGGGCTTTGCCATGGGGCTCACCGCCCATGGCATCGGCACCGCCCGGGCCTTCCAGGTCAGCAGGGAGATGGGCGCCTTCTCCGGCCTGGCCATGGCGCTGGCCACCTTCACCACCGCTTTTATCCTGCCCTGGCTGCTCGGCTGGCTCGGCCTCCTGTAACCGATAGATGAGCTGCCCGGGCTGATATTCAGCCGGCAAAGTGGTAGGGTTCGAACAGGTCCCCTTCGAGAAGCGGACGCCGGCGCTGTATCGGGCCAAGCCTATCCTCACAACAACCCCACGAGGTTACGTGCCATGCAGGTCACTCTTGCGTTCGACATCTACGGCACCCTGATCGATACCCATGGCGTGGTCGAGAAACTGCAATGGATGGTTGGCGACAAGGCGCGCGCCTTCTCCCAAACCTGGCGCGACAAACAGCTCGAGTACACCTTTCGACGCGGCTTGATGCAGCTCTACGAAGATTTTGCGGTGTGCACTCGCGACGCCCTGGACTACACCTGCGCCTTCTATCGCGCACCGCTCAGCGATTCGCAGAAACAGGAGCTGATGAACGTCTACCGGACATTGCCGGCATTCGACGACGTGCGCGAAGGACTGGGGCTTCTGAGCGGCGCGGGCTACGGCCTTTTCGCCTTCTCCAACGGCAGCGCCGAAGCCGTGAACACCTTGCTTGCCGCGGCCGAGATCGAAAGCTATTTTCTCGATGTCATCAGTGTCGAGGATATCCGATCGTTCAAACCCAATCCTGCGGTTTACAGCCATTTTCTACGCCGCTCCAACAGCTCGGGGTGCGACGCCTGGCTGGTCTCCAGCAACCCTTTCGATGTGATCGGCGCCATCTCGGCCGGCATGCGTGGAGTCTGGTTGCGACGCTCTCAGGAACAGGTCTACGATCCCTGGGGCGTCGAGCCGACGCTCACCGTTTCAAGCCTGCCTGAAATCGAAGGCCAGCTCGCCAGGTATCTCGCCAATCGATGATCCGATTTTGCCTGCCGGACGATCGCACACAGACAGGCCCTCATCACCGCTGACATTGCCGACATATTCAACATAGTCGACATCGCTCAAGACAATCGCCCCATTCGATTCCCAGGCACGCCTCTCTTGATCCCCTGAAGCGGCCAGATTTCAAGCATTTTCACTAATCATCAATCCATAATCGACCTGTAACTTTGCATTCCAGCGGTTATGTCTGCATCGAAAGCCGAGCTGCAGGCCGAGTGCGCCACCGTGGGCATAGATGCCGACTCGACCGTCTATGTCTACTGTTTCAAAGGAGCCCGCGCATCCAATACCCTGGTTGCCCTCAAGGAAGCCGGAGTAACGGATGTACGCCTGTATTTCGGTTCCTGGAACGAATGGTCGCGCAACCCGGAACTGCCAATCGAAACGGGTCACATCACGTGGAAGGCGTCCTGATCTGAATCGCGCAGGTTCGGAGTGCGGTTCCCGGATGGCGCGAAGCGCAATCCGGGAGCCCGTGATCTCGGATCACCAGGACTTGTAGGGAAGAAACTTGCCGTTCATGGTCACCACCACACGGTCACCGGCGGGGTTCTCCTCCTTGTCGATGTTCATGGAGAAGTCGATGGCCGACATGATGCCGTCGCCGAACTTCTCGTGGATAATCTCCTTGATGGTCTCGCCGTAGACTCCGACGATCTCGTAGAAACGATAGAGCACGGGATCGGTCGGCACCAGTTGATCCCACTTCTTGTTGGGGAACTCCTGCAGCGCCGTGGAGACGGCGGCATCCAAACCGAGCGCCTCGACCAGCGCATCGGCATTTGCCTTATCCAGGTGGTTCATGCCG
>JBNLGI010000229.1:0-7212 GCA_050305975.1 Sedimenticolaceae bacterium
CCTCTTCGTGCTGCCGCTGATCGGCGTCACCATCAACATGATCTCCATGGTCGGCCTGCTGATCGGCATCGGCCTGCTGATGGACGACGCCATCGTCATCGCCGAGAACATCGCCGCCCGCATGGCCAAGGGCGACAAGCCACTGCATGCCGCCATCAGCGGCGTGCACCAGGTGCTGCCCGGCATCGCCTCCTCTTTCGCCACCACTCTGCTGGTGTTCGGTTCGCTGGCCTTTATCACCGGCCACATCGGCCAGATCCTGCGCATCATGCCGATCGTGCTGATCATGGTCATCAGCGTCAGCCTGCTGGAGGCCTTCCTGATCCTGCCCCACCACCTCAGCCACTCCCTGTCGCACATGAAGCGCCGCGCGCCGTCGCGCTTTCGCCAGGGCTTCGAGCGCCATTTCGACAACCTGCGGCAGAAGCGTTTCGGCCCTCTGCTCGATCGCGCCATCGAATACCGCTACATGACCCTCGGCATCGTGCTCATGCTGCTGATCTTCGCCATCGCTATGCCGGTGGGGGGCAAGCTCAAGTTCGTCGGCTTTCCCGATCTCGACGGCGACGTGCTGGAGGCGCGGGTGCTGCTGCCCCAGGGCACCCCGCTGGCGCGTACCGAAGCCATCGTCGACAAGCTCACCTCCGCCCTCCAGCGCACCAATGCCGCCTTCACGCCCGGGCAGCCCGAAGGCCAGGCCCTGGTGCGGAACGTGACCGTGATCTACGGTCAGAACCCGGACGCCTACGAGAGCGGCCCGCATGTGGCCCGGGTGGTGGCCGACCTGCTCAGCGCCGAAGTGCGCGAGGCCAGACTCGACGACCTGGTCAACCGCTGGCGCGAGGAGACCGGCGAGTTGACCGACGTGATCTCGGTGAAGTTCACCGAGCCGGCCTTCGGTCCGGCCGGCCGCCCCATCGATCTGAGATTGCTGGGCGACGACCTGCACCAGCTCAAGCTGGCCTCCGGCGAACTGCAGGCCTGGCTCAACGGATTCCGCGGCGTCAACGACCTGAGTGACGACCTGCGCCCCGGCAAGCGGGAGTTTCGGCTGCATCTCAAGCCCGGAGCCGGCGTGCTCGGACTCGACGCGAAAGGCGTCTCCGACCAGGTTCGCGCCGCCTACCAGGGGATGAAGGTCGACGAGTTTCCGGTCGGCCCCGAAACCTATGAGGTGGACATCCGGCTGGTGGCCGAGGACCGCCTCGACGCGGAAGACCTCTACAATCTCAGCATCGCCGGGCCGAACGGCGCGCTGATACCCCTGTCGGTGGTCGCCGACATCGAAGAGGTCAGGGGCTGGGCGCGCATCAACCGCGTCGACCGTCGGCGGGCGGTCACCATCCAGGGCGATGTGGATCGCAGCCTGATCAATGCCCAGGAGCTGCTACGACTGGCCAACAGCAGTTTCATCCCCGATCTGCTGCAGCGCTATCCGAACCTGGAATACGACGTCCAGGGCGAGAGCAACGAGTCGGCCAAGACCGGCAAGTCGATCGTACGCAACGTGCTGCTGGGGCTGATCGGGGTCTACATGTTGCTGGCCCTGCAGTTCAAGGGCTACCTCGCGCCGCTCACGGTGATGATCGTGATTCCGGCAGCGCTGATCGGCGTCATCTTCGGCCACCTGGCGCTGGGTCTCGATCTGACCATGCCGAGCATCGTCGGCATGGCCTCCCTGTTCGGCGTGGTGGTCAACGACTCCATCCTGCTGGTGGTCTTCATCCGTGACGAGCGCCTGCGCGGCACCCCCGTGCAGCAGGCCGCCAAGCAGGCGGCGCGGGAACGTTTCCGCCCCATCCTGCTCACCTCGATCACCACCATCGCCGGCCTCACCCCGCTGCTGTTGGAGCGCAGCCTGCAGGCTCAGATCCTGATTCCGCTTGCCGCCAGTATCGCCTTCGGCCTCACCGCGGCCACCCTGGTGGCCCTGTTCCTGGTGCCTGCCGTCTACTGCATTCTCGATGACTTCAATCTGCTGGGCAGACTGCACGACGAGAGTGATGAGGAAGAGCTGGAAAACGCAGCGACGCTGGCCGAAGAGATCGACTCACCTACTGGCGGCTAGTGGCAAATCCGCCACCCTCTCTATAATTGCCACTAAAGGATGCTCCCTGTGGTTCGCTAACCATTGGGTAACCAAAAGGTTCTGGAAGGGAACTCATGCAGCAAGGTCATCTTTTCTATCTCATGGGCGCCTCGGGCGTCGGCAAGGACAGCCTGCTCGACTATTTACGTGCCCATCTCCCTGCAGACGCCAGGGTGCTGGTGGCCACGCGCCATATCACCCGCCCCGCCTACGTGGGGGGTGAAAACCATATTGCCATCACGCCCGAGGCCTTTCGTGATCGGCTGGCGCAAGGCGCCTTCGCACTGCATTGGCGCAGCCACGGTTTCGAGTATGGTATCGACCGCCAAATCGACGACTACCTGGCCAGAGGCTGGCAGGTGGTGGTCAACGGTTCCCGCCACTACCTGGAGACTGCCCGCCGATGCTATCCCACCCTGCAGCCGATCCTGGTCACCGTCTCTCACGACCAACTCTTCGAGCGGCTGGTCAAACGGGGACGCGAAGGACCTGAAGAGATCGATAGACGCCTGCAACGCGCCGAGGCCCTCGATGCCCAACTGGTGGATCAGTCGCTCTACAGATTGCGCAATGACGGCCTGCTTGAAGTGGCCGGAAAACGACTGCTGCAGATGGTTATGGGCGCCGGCTCTGAAGCACGCACATCGCCTAGGGCAGCGGCAGCCTCAGGCTGACCTCCAATCCACCTTCAGGATGGTTGCGGGCGCACGCGTCACCGCCATGGATCTGCATGGCGCGCCGGGCGATGGCCAGACCCAGTCCGAAGCCGCCACTGTCACGCTCCCGCGCCTCGGTGGTGCGAGTGAAGGGATCGAACATCACATCCAGCTGGGACTCGGGGACCCCGCAACCGGCATCCCGCACGCGGATCACGCCGGCCCCCTCCTCCTCTACAAGCGAGACCCTCACTGCACTCCCTTCAGGTGTATGGCGTATGGCATTGCGGATCACGTTCTCCACCGCCGAACGCAGTAACACCCCGTCTCCGACCACCGTCAGTGGCACGGAGTCGTAACGCACCGATTTGTTCACGGCCTCGGCTTCGAACTCGGCGTCGGTCACCACCTTGGCGAGCAGTTCGTCCAGTCGCAGACTCTGCCGCTCCAGGCCCGACTGCCCCGACTCCAGACGCGCCAGTGAGAGCAGTTCGGTGATCAACCGCTCCAGCTCGTCGGCCTCCTTCTCGATCCGGCCCAGCGCCTTCTTGCGGTCGTCGGCGCGCTCCGCCAGCTCCAGCGCCACCCGCAGACGGGCCAGCGGTGAACGCAGTTCGTGGGAGACGTCGCGCACCAGCTGGCGCTGACTCTGCAGCAGATCGTTGAGCCGTTCCGCCATCAGGTTGAAATCGGCGCCCAGGGCGCTGATCTCGTCCTTGCCCTTGAGCTCGACCCGCCCGCTGAGGTCCCCCTCGGCCATGCGCTGGGCCGCCAACCGCAGGGGGCGCACCTGACGGGTCAGCATCCTCGCCAACAGCAGACTGACCAGACCGATGATCACGATCGTCATCACACCGCGCACCCAGAAGGGCATGGCGCGCAGGCGGCCGGGATCGAGCTCGGTAACGAGGAAGCGCTGTGGGTTCACCCCCGGGAGTTCGGCGGCGATCATCAGGTGGCGATCGCGGATGCGCGCGACTCCGGGTGTGATCTCACGCGGCAGCCACTCCTGCAGATGCCTCGGCAACGGCCGGCGCAACAGTGACTCCCCGGCGGCGTTGACCAGTCCGAGACGGTGGCGGTCGGGTTGCCGTAACAGCCAGTCGCGCAGGGCGGTGAGGCCACCCTCCTGCCAGAGTACCGCTGCGGCCTCCGCCCGCGCCTGCAGCAGCGCCTCGGTCTGCTCGACGATCTCGCCGCCGTAGTAGCGCTGCAGCAGAAACAGGGAGCCGGCCAGCAGCAGCATGGCCAGCCAGAAGGAGAGGAAGATACGCAGGAACAGGCTCATTGGCTCAACAGGTATTGATAGCCGGCGCCGCGCACGGTTTTGATGCGGGGAGAGCCGTCCGCCTGGGGCCCGAGCTTCTTGCGAATCTGCGCCATGTGGGTCTCGATGCGACGATCATAGGCCTGCAGCGCGCGGCCCAGACCCTGCTTGGCCAGCACCTCCTTGGAGACCAGTGCGCCGGCATGCTCCAGCAGCAGCACCAGCAGGTTGAACTCGGCGCCGGTCAACTCGATCTCCCGCCCGCCGACAGTGACCTGGCGGTTGGCTGTATCCAGGTTGAGATCGCCAACCTGGCGCTGGGTGGCGGAGGACGTCTCCTCGCCTCTTCGTCGCAGCAGATTGCGCAAGCGTGCGACAAGTACCCGAGGGCTGCAGGGCTTGGCCACATAGTCGTCGGCCCCCAGTTCGAGCCCGAGCACCGTATCGGTGTCCTCTCCCCGCGCGGTCAGCATCAATACCGGACCCACGCCCTGCGCCTGAAGCCGTTTCAGCACATCGAAACCGTTCATACCCGGCAGCATGACATCCAGCACCACGGCATCCCACTCCGCGGCCAGAGCGCGGGCCACGCCATCCGAGCCGCTATGGGCACTGTCGACCGTGAAGCCCTCGCCCGTGAGGTACTCTGTCAGCAGTTCGCAGAGCGCGACGTCGTCATCGATCAACAGTATTTTGCTCATGGCGTCGGTTTGAGTTGAGAGAATGAGCCGTCATCGTCAGCGCCTACCCGCATGACAGGTTCAGCAGCATTCAACGACATTCGGCATGCCCACATTCTGGCGCGAATGAGCGCCGACTCCCAGCTGTTTATAGGGAGGATTTGCACTTCTTTGCACTCGCTTGCATAAGTTACCACTCGCTTCATGTTACAGGCCTTATGCTTCTCCCCAGACCATACCAAGGGAGTTGTGACATGAACCTGAAAACCTTCAAACCGATGCTGTTCAGACTCCATCGCTGGATCGGTGTCTCGCTGGCCCCCCTGTTCCTGCTGATCGCGCTGTCCGGCGCCGTGCTGGCGTTCAAGCCGATCACGCAGGGCGATGAGACTGCGCCCGCCGGGAACGTCACGGGAGCCGAGTTGATCGCCTTCCTGCAGCAGATCGATCCCCTGGGCCAGGAAGTGGACAGACTCAACGTCGACCCATCCGCAATGCAGGTGGAAGTCCGCTCGGACAATCCCGATCTGCAGGGACGCTACGATCTCGATACCGGCGTCCGCCTCGCCGGCACGAGCGGGGAGGAGGCGTTCGACCTCTTCGAATTCGCCAAGCACCTGCACAAGGAGTTGCTGATCGGCACTGACGTCCTGGTCCAGATCGCCAGCTACCTGATGCTGTTCCTGGTCCTCAGCGCCCCGTTGCTCTCCTGGCCGCGACTGCGCAACAACCTGATGGGCTGGCATCGGGCTGCCGGTTGGTTCCTGCTGCCGGTGGTCGTGATGCTGCCGTTGACCGGCGTACTCATGAGTCTGCACGTCGGTAAGCCCGAACTGCCGCGTATGAGTCAACCGGGGATCAGGCTGTCGCTGGAACAGGGCCTGCGGCAGGCGCAACTGACCCATGCGCTGGAGGGTGTGGAGCAGGTACGCCGATTTCGCGGAGGCTCGCTCCTGATCGGTATGCAACAGGCGGAGCGAGAACGCCTGCTGGTGGTGACCGATGCATCCGTGACGCCCATCAACCCCGAGGACAATCTGATCAAAACCCTGCACGAAGGCACCTGGTCAGGAGCCTGGAGCGGTCTCTTCAACCTGCTGGGCGCCAGCGCATTGAGCCTGCTGGGCACGACCGGATTCATCTCCTGGTGGCGTCGTCGCATCAAGCGGCGGCGGCAACAGCGGGCCGGTCAGAGTACTGCTGAGGCAGCGGCCTGAGTCGGGTTCGTGATACCGGCATCGACTTTCGGCCTTGCATTTCTTGACCCTTCCTCATCAGACCCGACCCAACTTGATGCGCGTATGACTTAGGGTTTAACCACCTGCCAGGCGGCAGGACAGAAACAGAACCAACGTTAGGAGACTAAGATGAAACCGATGAACAAACGACTTGCCGTTTTCGGCCTGACCACCCTCTTGATCAGCGGCGCCGGCACCGCCCTGGCCTTCGGCGGACACAGGGACCATCACGGCTGCGACGGCGACGACCGGCGCACACCCATGGCGGAGCTGAGCCGGCTGGATGGCCTGACGGACGAGCAGAAAACAGCGCTGCGACAGATCCGGCAGGAGGCGCGGGATACCTTTCGGGAGCTGCGTGATCAAATGCAAGACAACCGCACCGAACTGCGCGACGCCATGGCCGACAAGGCGGATCTGGAGACCATTCGCGGCCTGGCCGACAAGCAGGGTGAACAGGTCGCCCGCATGATCGTCCTGCGTGCTGAAATACGTGACAAGATCAACGGCGTCCTGACCGAAGAACAGCGTCAGCAGCTGGTCGATATGCGGGACAAGGGCTGGGGCGACGACATGCCGCGTGAACGGATGCGCTACTGATGGCTAGTATCCCGGCGGACTCCCGGTCCGCCGGCTTCAGGTGGGGCATGGCCCCACCCCACGGTTCAACCCAAGGTATCCAACGGTTCAACACGAATTGTAGAGTGGATCCCTACCCCACCACTGACTGATAAGCGCAGATCTACCCTACCAAAACGCTTCCGCAATCCTTATTTACGGTGCGGCAAGCCGCACCCTACGCTTCGATCTACTGTAGGGTGCGGCTTGCCACACCGTTTGTGGGATGCCGTGGAAAGCCGGTTTACCGATAGCCTGGTGGGCGTCCATTGGCGGACCTGACAAGCCGATCCACTCACCTGCCCACTCGGATAGACTCCGGTCGATAACTTTTTTTTTACCCGCATCTCCCTTACCATGATCCGATTGCTTGCCGAGACCGCAAGGGTTTCGGGCCATGTTGAATCCACGTCTTACCGGGTGCACGACCGACCCACGCAATCCCAGGGTAAGCGTCCTGACACAAGGGTAAGTGAACGTATGCGGAATCATTTGCGATGTCTGATGAGCGGCCTGTTGTACGAAGGTCTGCCCGGACTCGTCCGACCGCACACCTGCCCACGCCACCTCCGATCAGAACTCCAACCGGTCTGAGTCAGTGACCCATTTCACGACCTCGCTGAATCCGCTTCAGGTGGCCGCACTGGCCGTTGCCCTGGCGCTG
>JBNLGI010000230.1:0-9049 GCA_050305975.1 Sedimenticolaceae bacterium
CGTTGGTGGTCAGATTCGGTTTGCCGTCGGAACGGCGGGGTTCGTGCATCGCCTCGCCGGAGACCTTGCCGGCGCCCTCGAAACGCACCTCTTTCATGTTGCGGGTGGGCAGGGCGCCGATCTCGTTGATCACGTTCATCAGCACCTGGGTGCCGAACTTGGGCAGCCCCTGGCCGGTGACGGCGTTCTCGGCCAATACCTGTTTGCCGTCATTCACCGCCTGCATGAACCTGGCCGGGTCCTTGACGTTGCCGACGCCGAGGGTGCCGCGCACGGCCACCGCCTTCAGGTTCTTGGAGGCCATCACGGTACCCACGCCGGAACGGCCGGCGGCCCGGTGCAGGTCGTTGACGATGGCGGCATAGAGGCAGCCCGA
The DNA here is from genome assembly GCA_050305975.1 of Sedimenticolaceae bacterium. GTDB lineage: Bacteria > Pseudomonadota > Gammaproteobacteria > Chromatiales > Chromatiaceae > Thiodiazotropha. The sequence goes on from JBNLGI010000230.1 coordinate 377, forward strand.
CTCGGCGGCGCGTCCCACCGCGGCGATGCGCAGCATCGGATCCTGATGGCGGTTGTGCAGCCATTCGTCGGTATGCCAGACGCTGGTGCCCCAGATCTCGTCGGCGGGCAGCAGCTGTGGCTGGTCATTGAGTAGGTAGAGATAGACCGGCGTCGGCGACTTGCCCTCGAAGATGATCATGTCCCAACCGGCGTTCTTGATCTCGGCGCCGATGAAGCCGCCCGAGTTGGAACAGGCCACGCAGCCGGTCAACGGCCCCTTGGTGATCACCGAATAGCGTCCGCCGGTGGAGGCCATGGTGCCGGTCAGCGGTCCGGTGGCCATGATCATCTTGTTGTCGGGACTCAGCGGGTCAACCTGGGGATCGATCTCCTCGACCAGGTATTTGGTGGCCAGTCCGCGCTGGCCCAGATACTCCTGAGCCCACTCCCGGTTCAGCGGTTCCGGGGTGCAGGTTCCCTGAGTGAGATTCACACGGAGGATTTTTCCAGTCCAAGACATGTCTGTTCTCCTCTCGATTAAGCCGTGGCGGAACTGCCGGAATCGGTCTTGCTCGCCCACAGGCGCATCTTTTCATAACCCGTCTGATCGGCATCCACATAGGTGATGGCGCCAGTCGGGCAGGCCTTGGCGCAGGCGGGATCGCCGCCACAGAGATCGCACTTGATCACCTTGCCGGTATCGCTGCTGTAGTTGATGGTGCCGAAGGGGCAGGAAATGGTGCAGACCTTACATCCGACGCAGACCGCATCGCGCACCAGTTTCGCACCGGTGGCCGAGTCGTAGACGATGGCGTCAACCGGACAGGCCTGCATACACCAGGCCTCGGCGCATTGGGTACAGGTATAGGGGACGAAGCGGCCCTCGTGATGCAGGGTGAAGACACGGATCCTCGATTTCGAGGGATTGAAAATGGCTTCGTTCTCATAGGAGCAGGCCATTTCGCACTGCACACACCCGGTACATTTGCCCGCATCGATCAACAGGGACTTCTGCATATTCTCCTCCTTAAAGTACCTAACAAGTCACCCTGGCGGGCAACCTCGGATTGGGATGAATGCGCTCCAGACGGATGTCTGAAACCAGTGACTGTTTTTGCGGCAGGCAACTTTTCGAAACCGAATCCTTTGGCGGAGCGTTTGACGTGTCACTACTCGGTCGCAAGCTGGCATTTTCAGCCGTAAATACAGTGAGATTGTTGCTTAGCGTAGTCGTCTGAAAAGCGTTCTTCAATCCGTTTGGCGGATAATCGGTCGCCTAAATATTTACGAGGAAAAAGAATGGAAAATAGTGACAAATATGACCAAGGGATAGCCAGGAATACCGTGATTTCGTGAGGGGTAGGCGCCGGCATGCCGGCGCCTTGCGCAAACCGGCGATACACGAATGGACACAATAGATAGCTGATGTCTCAGGCATTGGCCCAGCAGGCCAGAGGGACCCGGATCCGTGGTGTGGAGGTCGTCTGTTGGGAACCGGCTATGGGACGGCAATTCGCTGCGATGCAATATGAATCCGCGGTCATCGCGTTGCTGTCGAGGTTCCGGCTACTCCCGATCTGGCCTTGTAAGTGTCTTGAAGGCGGTGGATTTTTGCATAAATCGGGTTCGGGGCCTGAATCGTCGAGTCGTCCCAGGGCGAGTCGCAACCCACGCTCCCGTTTTTGTCATTCGAGCGGGACCTGTGTTAAATACTGAATGCTTTTGTGGAATTTATCGGGTTCCGCGGAAGGGCAGAAGATTCACAACAACGATAAAACCCTAAAACTATAACATCACGGAGGTACCGCAATGGCCGTGAGGAACCGGCTTCATCGAAGCGAACTGGCCGTACCGGGCAGCAATCCACGTATGCTGGAGAAGGCGCCGGATGCGGGCGCCGACTTGGTCTTTCTCGATCTCGAGGATGCGGTGGCGCCGTCCGACAAGATCCAGGCGCGCAAGAACATCATCCACGCCCTGAACCACTACGACTGGTCGCGCTGCTCGGTCTCCATTCGCATCAACGGACTCGACACCCACTTCTGCTATCGAGACATCGTCGAGGTGGTGGAGGCGGCCGGCGACAAACTCGACACCATTCTGGTGCCCAAGGTCAATCAGCCCTCCGATCTGCAGTTCGTCGCCCTGTTGCTGGAGCAGATCGAGGCCGCCATGGGCTATGCGCCAATCAACCTGCACGCCCTGATCGAGACCGCCATGGGCATGGCCAATGTGGAGGCCATCGCCCAGACCTGTCCGGAGCGGCTCGAGGCGCTGGTCTTCGGCGTCGCCGACTACGCCGCCTCCACCCAGGCGCGCACCACCAGCATGGGCGGAGTCAATCCCGACTATCTTGTGCTGGGCGATGCCGATGCCTCGGGTCATCGCCAGGCCTACCTGGGCAATCAGTGGCACTTCGCCATGTCACGCATGATCGTCGCCTGCCGTGCCTACGGTCTGCGCCCCATCGACGGTCCCTATGGGGATTTCAGTGATCCCGAGGGCTATCTGGCGGTGGCGCGCGCCTTCGCCGCTCTCGGCGGCGAGGGCAAGTGGGCCATCCATCCCTCCCAGATCGAGCTGGCCAACCGGGTCTTCACCCCCGGTGAGGCGGAGGTGACCCGCGCCCGCCGCATCATCGAGGCGATGGAACAGGCGGCCTCCGAAGGCCGCGGCGCGGTCAGTCTCGACGGGCGCATGATCGATGCCGCTTCGATCCGCCAGGCCCAGGTGGTGATCGCCAAGATGGCGCAGATCGAGCGCCTCACCGTCGCCGAGCAAGAGGTGACGGCATGAACATTCACGAATACCAGACCAAGGAGCTGTTTCGCGGCTACGGCATTCCGGTGCCCGAGGGGCGCATGGCCCATTCCGCCAACCAGGCGGTTTCGGTGGCCGAGGAGATGGGCGGCGAGGGCTGGGTGGTGAAGGCCCAGATCCACGCCGGCGGTCGCGGCAAGGCGGGGGGCGTGCAGCTGGCCCGCAGCCTCGACGAAGTGCGCCAGCAGGCCGAGAACCTGATCGGCTCGCGACTGGTGACCAAGCAGACCGGCGGGGCCGGCCGCCTGGTCAACCGGGTGCTGGTGGAGCAGCTGCAGCAGATCGCAGCCGAATACTACCTGGGGCTGATCATCGACCGCAGCAGTCAGCGCATCACCCTGATCGCCTCCGCCGCCGGCGGCATGGAGATCGAGGAGGTGGCGGCGGCGACCCCGGAGAAGGTGATCCGGGAGGTGGTCGACCCGGCTGTCGGCCTGCAGGATTTCCAGTGCCGCAAGGTGGCCGCCGGCATCGGTCTCAGCGGAAAGCAGATCGTCGCCGCCGGACGTCTGATGAAGCGACTCTACCGCTGTTTCCGCGACAAGGATGCCCTGATGGCGGAGATCAATCCGCTGGTGACCACGCAGGGGGGACAGTTCCTGGCCCTGGACGCCAAGATGTCGTTCGACTGCAACGCCATGTTCCGCCAGCCGGAGATTGCCGACCTGCGGGATTTCGACGAAGAGGATCCCAAGGAGGTAGAGGCCTCGGGGCACGATCTCAACTACATCGCCCTCGACGGCAGCGTCGGCTGCATCGTCAACGGTGCCGGTCTGGCGATGGCGACCATGGACGCCATCAGCCTCTATGGCAGCCGCCCGGCCAACTTCCTCGATGTGGGCGGCGGCGCCTCGCCGGAGAAGATCGCCAACGCCTTCCGCATCGTGCTGGAGGATCCCAACGTCAAGGTGCTGCTGCTCAACATCTATGCCGGCATCAACCGCTGCGACTGGATCGCCGAAGGCATCGTCAAGGCGATGTCCGACCAGGCGATCCGGGTCCCCATCGTGATTCGCCTGGCCGGCACCAATCTGGAGGCAGGACGCAAGATCCTCACCGCATCGGGGCTCGACTATATCCATGCCGACCGCCTGAGCGACGCGGCGGAGAAGGCGGTCAAGGCGATCCGGGGGGAAGTGGCATGAGCATACTGGTCGACAAACATTCGCGGGTCATCTTCCAGGGTTTCACCGGGCAGCACGCCAGCTTTCACGCCCAGGAGGCGATCCGCATGGGCACCAACGTGGTGGGCGGGGTGACACCGGGCAAAGGCGGTCAGATCCACATCGATCGCCCCGTCTTCGACACCGTAAAGGAGGCAGTGAGCCAGACCGGCGCCGATGTCAGCGTGGTCTTCGTGCCGCCGCCCTTCAGCGCCGACGCCGTCATGGAGGCAATCGACGCCGGTATCAAAGTGATCGTGGTGATCACCGATGGCGTGCCGGTACAGGACATGGTGCGGGTCAAGCGCTATCTGATCGGCCACGACGCCATCATCATCGGTCCTAACACCGCCGGCGTCATCACCCCCGGCGAGTGCAAGGTCGGCATCATGCCGGCCCATATCTACCCGAAAGGCCGCATCGGCCTGGTCTCCCGTTCCGGTACCCTCAACTACGAGGCGGTGGAGCAGATGAGCGAGCTGGGTCTCGGCATCTCCACCAGCATCAGCATCGGCGGCGACCCGGTCAACGGTAGCGACTTCCTGACGCTGATGAAACTGTTCGCCCAAGATGAGGAGACCGACGCGGTGCTGATGATCGGCGAGATCGGCGGTTCCCAGGAGGTGGAGGCCGCCGCCTGGGCGCGGGAGCACATGGACAAGCCGTTGATCGGCTTCATCGCCGGCGCCACCGCCCCGCCGGGTCGAACCATGGGCCACGCCGGCGCGATCATCTCCGGTGAGTCCGATACTGCCCAGGCGAAGATGCGACGACTCGACCAGCTGGGTGTCAGCGTGGTCCAGAACGCTGCCGAGATCGGTCTGACAGTACAGCGCAGTCTTTACGAGCCGGCGGTATGAATTTCCTTTGGGGGCAAACAACCAACCGTTAGTGATTTCAGTCCGCTGATGAACGTTAATGTTGGTTTTGATTCATCTGAAGCATTCGATTATTAGCCATAGAGACGACGCTGCGGCGAGCCGCTCCCTACGCGATGATCGGGGTAGGGCGCGGCTTGTCGCACCACTGACGTCAATCTAATCGGCAATAGCAGGTTTCCGACGAACCGAAATGGGCCTATGCGCTCATGCGCATCTTGGAAGCCTGTCAATGGTACTTCTCGGTGGTGTAATGCCCGGGCTCGTTCCTGCGGTGTTTGCGCATGCCGCGCGCTTCGAGAGCCTGCGAGACTTCGCGGATCATGCCCATGTTGCCGCACAGCATCACATGGGACGTCTGGGGCGTGAGCGCCACGCCGGCGTGGCTCTCGAGGCCGCCGCTCTCCAGGGCGGCCAGTACCCGGCCCTGCAGGGCTCCCGCCACACTTTCCCGACTGACGATCGGCACATAGCGGAAGCGGGTGTCGTAGTCTCTCTTCAGTTCCAGGATCTCGTCGCTGTAGCTGAGGTGCACCTCCTCTCGCACGTTGTGCGCCAGCACGATATGGCGGAACCGCTGCCAGGGTTGTTCAGTGCGCAGGATGGAGAGATAGACCCCCAAGGCCGTACCGGTGGCGATCATCCAGAGGTTTTCGCGCTTCGGCAGCTGATCCAGGGTGAAGAAGCCGTTCGGCCGTGATGAGACCCAGACCCGGTCGCCGGGCTCCAGGGCCGCCAGCCGCGGACTCAGAGGGCCGTTCTCCACCTCGTTGAAATGAACCTCCAACAACTCATCCTGGGGAGGATTGACGAAGGAGTAGGGCCGCGCCACCCGTTCGCCGTCGATTTCAAGCGCCAGGCGGGTGAACTGGCCGGCGGTGAAGTTCTCCACCGGCGCCTTCAGGCGCAGGGAATAGAGCTTGTCGCCCCATTGCCGTTTTTCGATAACCGTACCTTCCAACCAGGTTTCCATGACTGATCCTCCAGACTGAATTCCAGATGCCGGGCATGTGGCGGCAACTGATTGTTTTCATATGAGGATGTATACCCCCCATTGCGAGAGCCTTCATCGTTGTAAAGATTGGGGTTTTCGAGGTCTGGGCGCGTTAGATCCCGTCGTGGAGAGACGGAATCGAGGGTGCGGGCATTAAAAAAGCCCCCGTCGGGGGCTTTTTGGGAAGGCTATTCGAAGCGATCAGTCGCTTTAGACGTCCTTGTTGATGACATTCGAGAGACCACTCTCCACACCGTCAGAGTCGTAGGCGCTGATGGCGAAGTAGTAGCTGCCAGAGGGCAGCGTATCCACGGTGTACTCGGTGATGCTGTCATCGTTGAGATCGACCAGTACGCTGAGATCGTTCTCCGAACTGCCGTAATAGATGCGATAGCCTTGGAGTTCGGTGACAGGCAGGAAAGCTCCGTCGGTGCGTGCGGTCGGGGCGGTCCAGGAGAGCAACACACGTCCGGCGCTGATGTCGTCGCGATTGACACTGCTGCTGGCGCCACCGCCACCGCCACAGGCTGACAAGAGGAGAGAAACGACTGAGGCGAGGAGTAGGGTGTTTATCTTATTCATGGTTTTCGTCCTGAAGATCCCGCTGTTACAGACACTGGCGGCGGTGATGGGGAAAGCTTCAGGTACTGGTTCACACTTTGCTCAGGCACTAGATTCTTACTGGCATGCGTACGATAGCGCGTAGCTATCTTACTGAAAAAAAACAATAAATATTTTCGGCTATGGATGTTTCATCCGGTTCTGTCTGGTTCCGGTAAAGCTGCCGAACGAGATTTCAGTCGATAACGGCGGAATCACCGGTTACCGCAGACGCAGGCTGTCGGTAGGGGCTGACGCTAGGTTCTGAGGGCGCAAAGCGGGCAAAGTAGGCAGTGTTTAAGTCCTAAAACAACTACTTTATATAGGGTTATGGCTTGTTTTTCTGGCTCAATGGTAGGAATATGCGATGAATTTCACCACTGTGGCAGGTTCGGTGTGATGAAAAGGCTACTCATCCTCAACAGCAAGGGAGGCTGTGGAAAGACGACCATCGCAACCAATCTGGCGGGGTATTACGCTGCATCGGGGACGCCAACGGCCCTGATCGACAACGACCCGCAGGGATCGAGCAAGCAGTGGCTCGATCTGCGATCGCAAAGCCTGTCCTCGATTCATGGCGTCTTTGCCGGCAAGCCGACGCCGGGTGGTATGACCCGAGCTTTCACCTTGCGTGTGCCCGCGGAAACCAAGCGGGTGATCATCGATACGCCTGCCTCGATGAAGCGTCTCGAGATGATGGATCTGCTGCGTAACGCTTCAGCGGTGATCGTCCCACTGCTGCCATCGGCCATCGACCGCCACGTCACCCTCGATTTCCTCAACGAGTTGGCCACGCTCTGCCGTCAGATGTCGCTGCAGATCCCGATGGGGATAGTCGCCAACCGGGTACGCCTGAACACGCGCTCTTTCAGAAGCTTGCGAGAGATGCTGGAGAGTAGCGAGATCCCCCTGGTGGCCTATCTGCGCGATACCCAGAGCTACGTGCATGCGGCGGAAGAGGGCTGTTCGGTCACTGAACTCAAGCCGCCGCTGGAGAAACGGGAGTTGTTACAGTGGACCGCGCTGGTCTACTGGCTGGAGAGCGGTCGTATCCCGCCCCATCTGGAGAAAGCCCAGAGCAGCCCGGCTCCGGTGGCGATCTGAACGATTCCGACAGCGCTTCGCCTCCCTGGCAATCCAGAGGCATTCAGGCTTTCTGGAAACGATGTCAGCGTTCGGCTATGGGCAGGGTCTGCAGCATGCTTGAAATACCGGCTGCAACGCGTTGACGGCGAACCTCCGCTTCCGCATCGAAATCGATCAGTGTCTGGGCCGCGCACCGCCACACTACCCGGCGGGTGTTTGGATCGACCAGGTAGAGCGCCAGGGAGCCTCGGCCCAGGTCCGAGTCGGATACCTTGAGCGCAGGGTAGCCGGGCAGGAGTCCGAAACGGCTGAGAAGCTCCTGGTCCGTCACCGCATCTTCCAGGCCGGCGACATAGGCAATCAGCAGTTCCGCCTTCGATCGCTCGTCCTCGAAGCGGTATCCGAGGCGCTCCAGGCGCTCCTCTATAGCGGCTTCGATCAACGCTGGTATGTCGGAGCCTTGCAGGCGGTCGTCCTGATAGATTACGCGACCCTCCTCAAGCCAGGCGAACCGGGTCTCCGGTTTGAGCATGAAATCGTTCGCCGTGGTGGCGGCGATACTCAATCCGCGCATGCGCTCCGCCTCTTGTGCGCAGAGCAGGCTACTGCACAACATCAGCCATCCGATCAGTACGTGTTTCAGCATCATCAGGGCTCTCTCGATGAGACAGGTTCAGTGACCTAGCCTGGATGGAGCGAAGTGTAATCTAGGGGATCGGGCCTCGCGACACCCCGGATTCCACTTGGCTGCATGCGGGCTACCGGCGGGTTATTGGCTCAATCGTTTGTATTTGATGCGGTGTGGTTGATCCGCTTCGGCACCCAGGCGCCGTTTGCGATCGGCTTCGTAGTCGGCATAGTTGCCCTCGAACCAGACCACCCCGGAATCCCCCTCGAAGGCGAGAATGTGGGTGGCGATGCGGTCGAGGAACCAACGGTCATGGCTGATGATCACGGCGCAGCCCGGGAAGGTCAGCAGCGCCTCTTCCAGCGCGCGCAGGGTCTCCACATCGAGGTCGTTGGTCGGTTCGTCGAGCAGCAGCAGGTTGCCGCCGCTTTTAAGCAGTTTGGCCAGGTGGACGCGGTTGCGTTCGCCGCCGGAGAGGTCGCCGATGCGCTTCTGCTGATCCGAGCCCTTGAAGTTGAAGTGG